>JBFELO010000033.1:0-35964 GCA_041552055.1 Candidatus Sulfomarinibacteraceae bacterium
ACGAGTTCACCGTGTGGAGGCCGTCATCTTCGAGCAGCGCGCCGGAGCCGCAGTGAGCGCAGAAGAACACCACGTCGTGGCGGTCGCCGCGCATCGCCGAGCCGCACGCCGGACAGTCGAGGCCGATCAGGCGCAGCGTCATTGGAACTCTTCCACGAACTGCTGCACCGACTCGGTGAGCGACGACTCCGCAGCATCTCGCGCAAGGCCGCTCCCCTCCTCGACCACACCGCCGTGGCGGAACTGACGGTAGCCCCAGGCCACGAAACCGGCGAGCATGAGGCCCACCATGCCGAGCCCCATGAGACCGTTTTCTGACCGCAGCAGGAAGTCCGCATTCTGTAACACGGTTGTACCTACGAAACAGGCGCCCGCGCACGCCGACACCAGTGAAAACGCGCGCCAGAGGTGGTTGCCCGGCGCCTTGCCGTACGCCAACGAGCCGTCCTCGGCGTCGATCAACGCTTGATAGGTCTGACCGCGAAAGCTGTAGCGGATCACCCAGAGCGGGTAGTAGACCACCGCGACCCGGCGTCGCACCGACGCAAGCCAGGCAAAGGTGACGTGGTCGAGCAGGTTCGACAGCTCGACCTCGTTCATCGCTCGTTCACTCAGCTTGTCCGCGAGCTCGGCGGGGCTTCTGCCGGGGCGGAAGACCATCCCACGCGACCGCAACAGCTCCTCGTCGAGCGGCACGATCTCGTCCCCGCCGAGATTGACGGAGTGGACCCCGAACTCCGCCATCTCCGCGCACGGCATGGTGCGCTCGACGTGACGTTCCACCTGACGCTCGACCGGCTTGCGCACGGTCTCGACCCGATCCCCGCGCTTGCGCCGCTTCTTGATCGTGCCGAGCACCCAACCCACGACATCGATTCGGAGGTGTATGAAGGGAAACCAGGCCAGGAACGCCTCCTCGTAGCTCGCCTCCCTTCGCAACGCCGGCGCCTTGCGGATGCCGCGCTTGAACCAGCTGCGAATCGCCCGACTCGCCTCGGCACGGTCGAACCGGTTGAGCACCATCAGCTTGACCACGCCACGCTCGCCGACCACCGCCACCGGCGTCGCGCAGTAGCGGCACACCACATTGGTGAAGCCCTCCTGCACCTCGATCGTTCCGCCGCACGACGAGCAGCTCAAGCCGGCGAGCACCTTGGGCTTCGGTGGTGGAGACGGGTTTTCAGCCATGGTTCGCTCGAATTATCGACCAACTCCGGGGAGCAGACCTTCGAAATCCACAATCCAAACATGAACTCGCGATCATACTTTTCTCGACGTCAGCCACGCGATTCCCAGAATTGGTAACGCCGACAGGAGATACGCCGCCGCCTTGAAGACCACGTTCTGGATAACGAGGCCCTCGATCCCGAACACCAGCAGCGCGAGGACGGCCACCAGCACGTAGGGGGCCTCCGCCTTGGCCGGAAAGTCCGCCGGAAACACCTTGCCGGAGATGCCGTCGACCGCTGCCCGGTAGGTCGTGCCTCGCCAGGAGTACGACGTCCGGTAGAGCGGCAGGTGGTAGAGCACGGTGCGTCGGATCGAAACCTCGCCGTGCTTGGCCGTCAACCACTCCTTGGCGGTGTCGAGCGGTACCTCCGGTTCCACCACCGGCGCGTCGCCCGTGACCTCGGCGCTCATGGTCCGCAGCGCCGCGGCCGGCACGGTGATCCCCTGCAGCCCCTGAAGGGAAGAAGGTGCGGCCGGTTGCAGCACCGCTCGATCGCCCCCGTCCGTCGCGACGGTGAACGCCCAGAACGGGAAGTACTCGAGCCTCGGCTCCTCGATCCGAGCCTCACGATCGAGGTCGGCGACCGTCTCCCTGCCCCCGAGAAAGCGGCGCAGGTGGGACGGCACATCGGCGGCTTTGACGGTCGCGACCATCACCTCGTGAAACAGCGTGCCCGTGCCGTCGACCACCAGGGCGGTGGAGCAGTACGGACACTCGAGCAGGCGATGGTCGGCCTGGACCGCGATGGCGGCACCACACTGGGTACAGGCGACGTCCAAGCGCTACCCCTCCTGCTTGGCCCCACAGTTGGGACAGAACGCGGCGCCCTCCGGCACCGGCTGGCCACAGCCGGAACAGCCGGCCGCCGCCTGCTGCGTGCCACAGTTGGGACAGAACCTGGCGCCCTGGGGCACTGCCGTGCCGCAGTTGGTGCAGAAGCCGCCCGCCGCCGCGGCACCGGCCGCCCCAGCAGGAGCTCCCCCGCTCTGGGATTGCGCCTGCTGTGCCTGCTGGATCGACTGGGCGATCATGCCCGGCATCATCGCACCGAAGCCCGCACCGAGCCCCAGCCCCATGCCCGCGCCCGCCTCGCTGCCCCCGCCACCCTCGCCACCGCCCTTGGCCGCGTCCTGGATCGCCTGCGCCGCCTTGAACTGCATGTAGGTGTTCATATCACCGACCGCACCCATGGCCGACCGCTCGTCGATCTTTTCCTGAACCTCGTCCGGCGGGGTGATCGAGTTCACGTAGAAGTCGGTCAGATCCACGCCGTACTTGGCGAAGTCCTCGGTCAGCCGCGCCTTGGCGGCGGTCCCGAGCTCGTCGTAATAGCGCGGCAGGTCGAAGATCGTGTCCAGGGTCTCACCCAGCAGGTCGTTGAGCCTGGAGACGATGATGTCGCGGTAGAAGTCCTGCAGCTGGGCCGTCTCGAAGAGGCCCTGTGAACCCACTACGGTGTTGACGAACAGCTGACTCTCGTCGATCCGGTAGGCATAGTTACCGAACGCCCGCAACCTGACCATGCCCAGCTCGGCGTCCCGGAAGACTACCGGTTCGCGGGTCCCCCACTTCTGATCCACGAAGGTGCGCTTGTTGACGTAGACCACGGCCACCCTGAACGGTGAGGTCCCGCCGAACGGGATCGCGAGCGCCCGGGTGACCATCGGGATGTTCTGGGTCGTCAGAGTGTGGCGGCCGGGTCCGAAGACGTCGAGGGCCTTGCCGTCCCGGTACATCACCGCCTCTTGTACCTCGTGGACCACCAACTGGGCACCCATTCTGATCTCGGCACTCCCCTCCTGCGGGAAGCGGTAGATGATCTCCTCACCAGTCGGATCGTGATGTTCGATGACTTCCAGGGCCATCATCAAGCTCCCTTCTTGGTCACGTCTTCGAAAACCGTGCCGCGATCGTCGAAGGTTCGATCAGCCTCCTGGACCGCCTCCAACAGGCTGCGCAGCGCGGGTTCGGCAGCCGTGTTCGGCAGGCTCTCGATCCGGAGCGCCAGATCCTCGACAACGCTCATCAGGTTGAGGTCGAACTCGTACAGCCGGTCGAGCTCCTCTTCCCGAATCTTGACCACGTCGAAGAACCCGGTGTAACCGTAATCGGCGTGCCGGACTCGATTGGCCAGGCGATCGAGGGCCTTGTCGAGGCTCGATGCGAGGTCGAGGTTGGAGAGATCGCCGGTTCGTGACCACTCCCGAATGTACTCCTGCACCGATCCGCGTCCTCGGTCCAACTCACGTGCGAGCCACTCGCGCTGCATCTTGTCCACGTCGCGCCGCAGCTCTCGGTCGAGATAGCCCTTGATCCCAGGGATTTTGGCGGCGATCCGCTCGAGCCAGTTGCGCCGCTCCTCTGCGCTTTCCAATCCGTCGGTCATTCGATGCCTCCCAGGTTCATATCTTGGACACCCTGACACCTACCGTTTCATACGGACACACCAGGAGTCCTATTCCACTGGCAAAATACTGGCACGAGAATTGCTTCATCTTCCAGTGCTATGCTTTTGGTTCACAGCCCCTGCTCGTCAGTGTACGAGGAAGTCCGGACGACTTCAAGGACCGGAAGCGGCCCCACCTTGCACGGACAGGGCACGCCCTGTCTCCAACCTTCAACTTCCCGCCAATAACTCTTACCTTATTGGCCTACCTTTGCGGCCGCACCGGGAATCAGGGTTCCCGGGCGGTCCCGCCGTGTGCCATTTCTGAGGCGCCGCGCGCCATGCTGACACACTGCGGCATCCGGTTGACGGAGCGCGGCAACCGGCACCCTGGACGCAATTCTGCGACCTCGTTTCATCCCTCCATGCGGTCCATCCCCCGGGGTCCAGATACAATGACTGCGAAGCGATGACTGCCGAGGAGCGCAAGACCATGGCCAAGACGACACCGCGGAAGAAGTCCGGCGGACGCCGCTACACCGCCGGCGAGTGGTTCATGGTCCTCCTCGGCGCCGCCCTGGTGATTCTGTTCGCCGGGATCGTCATTACCGCCATCCTCGGCTGACACGAGTGCAATTTGCTGCGCAAATTGCAGTGGATCCCGATCGGCCGTATCGATCGTCCAAGTGATGGGATAGCCGCCGAACCTCGACGTACTGAAGAATACCGCGATTAGCTGGTCGCTCGTCGCTGGTCGCTCGATCGCCAACTCGATCCGGGGTCCGGGAACCGGAATCCGGGGACCGGGCCTGGCGCCCTCTCCCCGGCACGCTCCCCATGGGAACGATCATCGCCGTCTCATTCGCTTCGAATGTCTGGCACGCGACGCGCCCTCTCCCCGGAGCGTTCCCCGCGGGTGCCCCCTTAGACAATGTTGGGACCCGAGGCATCTCTCCATCACGGTGGCTGTACGCCCAACATTGTCAAAGACGGCACCCCGTACAGCGCTCTGTCGTCGGCCTGCCACCTGCATCGACCATCTGACACCCCTGGCTATTCATACGCCTCGGTCTGCGGCATCGAGGTCACGAGAGATCCCATCGCAACTGCTGTTTGGAGCGTCGTGCCACTCCACAGCAATTCACGAAGTGAATTGCTTCCGCTTGCCGGTTGCGGCTTCGCTCCCCTTCAGCATCGCCCGGCGCCAGTCCTTGTTCATGCGCGCGATCCCCGAGATCGAGATCTTCTTCGGGCACGCCGCCTCGCACGCGCGGAAGTTGGTGCAGGCGCCAAACGCCTCGCGCTCCATCGCCTCGACCATCGCGCGGGCACGGCGCTCGCGCTCCGGTTGACCCTGGGGCAGCATCCCGAGATGGGAGATCTTCGCCGCCACGAACAGCATTGCCGCACCGTTGGGGCACGAGGCGACGCACGCGCCGCAGCCGATACACTCGGCAAAATCCATCGCCAACTCGGCGTCGTCCTTGGCGATCGGTATCGCATTGGCGTCGGGGGCGCTCCCTGTCCGAGCAGAGATGAACCCGCCCGCCTGGATGATCCGGTCGAACGACGACCGGTCCACGACCAGGTCCTTGATCACCGGGAACGCCTTCGAACGCCACGGTTCCAGGAACAACTCCTCACCGTCCGAGAAGTGCCGCATGTGCAGCTGGCACACGGTGCTGCCCCGCTGGTCGCCGTGCGGGATCCCGTTGATCACGAAACCGCAGCTACCACAGATCCCCTCCCGGCAGTCGTGCTCGAATGCGACCGGGTCCTCCCCGGCGGTGATCAGCTCCTGGTTGAGCACGTCGAGCATCTCGAGGAACGACATGTGACTGTTGACTTCATCGAGCTCGTAGGTCTCGAATCCGCCCGTGTCTTCAGGGCCGCTCTGTCGCCAGATGTGGAGTGTCAACTTCATTTGTAGCTCCTCGTCGCCAGCTCGACGGTCTCGAACTCGAGCGGTTCGATGTGTCTGGTCGGCTTCTCGTCCTCACCCTTGTACTCCCACACCGCCACGTGGCAGAAGTCGCGGTCGTCGCGCAGTGCCTCCCCCTCGTCGGTCTGGTGCTCCTCGCGGAAGTGGCCGCCGCACGACTCCTCACGCTCACGGGCGTCACGACACATCAGCTCGGCCAGCTCGAAGTAGTCGGCCACCCGACCGGCCTTCTCGAGCTCCTGGTTGAGCTCGCCGTTGGCGCCGGGCACGCTGAGGTCGGACCAGAACTCTCTCCTCAAATCACGGATTCGGCCCAAGGCCTGTGTGAGACCTTCGCGAGTACGGGACATGCCGCAGTGTTCGAGCATGACCATGCCGAGCTCGCGGTGAAGATCGTCCACGGTGCGCTTGCCGTTGATCGCGAGCAATCGCGCGGTGAGCTCGTCGACCTCGCCTTCGACGGCGCGAACGTCTTGCTGGTCGGCGGCCACCGGCTCGGGCTTCTCGGTCGCGAGGTACTCGCCGACGGTGTAAGGGATCACGAAGTAGCCGTCGGCCAACCCCTGCATCAACGCGGACGCGCCCAGCCGATTGGCACCGTGATCGGAGAAGTTGGCCTCACCAAGCACGAAGAGGCCAGGGATGTTGCTCATCAGGTAGTAGTCCACCCACAGGCCGCCCATTGTGTAATGGGGAGCCGGGTAGATGCGCATCGGGACCGTGTACGGGTCCTCACCGGTGATCCGCTCGTACATCTCGAACAGGTTGCCGTAGCGGTCGCGGATCACGTTCTGCCCGAGCCGCTCGATGGAGTCGGCGAAGTCCAGATAGACGCCGCGTCTGCCGGGGCCGACACCCCGTCCCTCGTCGCACACCCTCTTCGCGGCCCGGGAGGCGATGTCCCGGGGCGCCAGATTGCCGAAGCTCGGGTAGATGCGCTCGAGGTAGTAGTCCCGGTCGGAATCCGGTATTTCGCCGGCCGGCCGCTCGTCACCCTGTTGGGTCGGTACCCAGACACGGCCGTCGTTGCGCAGCGACTCGCTCATCAGGGTGAGCTTCGACTGATAGTCGCCCGACTGCGGGATGCAGGTCGGGTGGATCTGCGTGTAACACGGGTTGGCGAAGCCCGCGCCGCGCTTGTGCGCGCGCCACGCGGCGGTCGCGTTACAGCCCTTCGCATTCGTCGACAGGAAGAACACGTTCGAGTAGCCGCCGGTACACAGCAGGACTGCGTCGCCAACGTGACTGGAGATCTCGCCGGTGGTGAGATCGCGCACCACGATGCCGCGGGCCTTTCCCCCGACGATCACCAGATCCAGCATCTCTGTGCGGGCGAACATCTCGACCGTCCCCGCCGCGACCTGCGCCGCGAGCGACGAGTAGGCCCCGAGCAGCAACTGTTGCCCGGTCTGTCCGCGAGCGTAGAACGTGCGCGAGACCTGCGCGCCGCCGAACGAGCGGTTGGCGAGATAGCCGCCGTACTCGCGTGCGAACGGAACGCCCTGGGCCACCGCCTGGTCGATAATGGCCATGCTGACCTCGGCGAGCCGGTGCACGTTGGCCTCACGCGCCCTGAAGTCGCCGCCCTTCACCGTGTCATAGAACAATCGGTAGACCGTGTCGCCGTCATTCTGGTAGTTCTTGGCGGCGTTGATTCCTCCCTGGGCCGCGATCGAATGGGCGCGGCGCGCGCTGTCCTGGTAGCAGAACGCTTTGACCCGGTAGCCGAGTTCGCCCAGGCTGGCGGCCGCCGCGCCACCGGCCAGCCCGGTCCCGACCACGATGATCGTGTGTTTTCGCTTGTTGGCCGGGCTCACCAACTTGAGATGGCTGCGGAGCGAGGTCCACTTGTCTGCCACCGGACCTTCAGGAATTCGTGCATCGAGTTTCATCTCCACAACCTCCTTACAGGTGCAGCACGCCCGTCAGCACCGCCAACGGGATCGACACGTTCGCGGCGCCGATGATCGCCGCCGCCGCGATGGCTAACCAGCGCCGCGACGAACCGTATCTGGGGTGGTCCCAGCCCATGGTCTGGAAGAAGCTCCACACCCCGTGGTACAGGTGCACCGCCAGGAGAATGTTGGCGACGATGTAGAACACCGCCGCACCGGGTTGGGAGAATCCGACGATCACGTTGTGAAACGGTTTGATGTGTTGGTAGTCCGGATGGAGGTGCCCGGTGGTGAAGTGGAGGATGTGGTACACCACGAAGGCGGCAATGATCGGTCCGCTCCACACCATGGTACGGGCTGCGTAGTCGACCTCGGGTGGCCGAAACACCTTGTACTTCACCGGTCGGCTCGCACGGTTCCTCAGCCACAGCTGCACCGCGGCAACGATGTGCACCCCGACGCAGAACAACAGCACCAGACGGGCGGTCCAAAGGAGTGCCGCACTGCTGTGCAGGAGCTCGGCGTAGGCGTTGATCCGCTCCTCCCCGATGTAAATCTGGAGATTGCCGAGCATGTGGCCGACCACATAGGCGAAGAGGATGATGCCGGTGACGGCCATCAGGACCTTCTTGCCAACCGTCGTTTCGTAAAACCCTATGACCCTGTCCATGATCGTCTCTCTACCCCCTCTCCTCGAATGGAGACTGCAGGCTCGAGCAGGGCCTGGGCGATCCCGGTCCCGCCGGTTTGCCGCTGGAGCAGATCCCGTCGATGCGTGAGTCCGGGCTCCGCGCTCGGACGTGGCCACACGCCGTCGTACGGCCGTCGCTCGCCGTCGCGTGCTACTGACCAGCGGTCCGGGGAATTGTAGCAACTCGCACGAGCCCGGTTCGCGCCACGAGAACCAGCCGTTTCCAGCGTGTGGTCTGAAATCCAGTTTAAATGACGGAACAACACCGTCGCCGATCCCTGACGCCCACACGAGGACGTGACACGACATCGACAATCCGAGGCGATCTATTACTCACCAATGACATTCGGCGCCTGATTCTCGCCTCGACTTCGCGTATCATTCGCCCGAGGGTTGTGGAATGGACAACATCGGCGTCGTCGGTACGAGTTACAGGACCGCCAGCGTGGAGGCGCTGGCGGAGGCGACGCTGCCGTCGGATTTTCAGCCGCGACACTTCAACGAACTCGCGCACCTCGCCGGCTTCTCGGAGTTTGTCTACCTCGGAACCTGCAACCGCGTGGAGTTCTACTTCAGGGGCGACAATCGGATCCACACGAATCCGCTGCTGTTTCACCTCCGACGGTCGCTGGCGGATCTGACGGACGGCGCCTGCCAGCTACCCGACGACGACCATCTGTACGTCCACTTCGGCACCTCTGCGGTCCGTCACCTCTTCCGAGTCACGTCGGCACTCGATTCCATGATGGTCGGCGAGGCACAGATTACCGGCCAGGCCAAGGACGCGCACGAGACCTTTCACGAGCTTGGTCTGCTCGGAGGCATCCTGGACCAGACCTTTCACGAGGCGTTTCACGTTGCCAAGCGGGTACGCACCGAAACCGAGCTCACCCGACGCCCGGTGTCGCTGGTGACGCTCGTCGAACGAATCCTTCAGGAATACCTGGGGGACTCCTCTGAGCCGGTGCTGATCCTCGGTGCCGGCGAGATGTGCCGACAGACCCTTCGCCTGATCCGTACCGCAGATCGCGACCGGCGCGTGGTGGTCGCCAACCGCACACCCGAACACGCCGACTCGGTGGTGAACGACGACCCGGCGGCCGACGCGCTGCCGCTCGAATCCGTTCTCCTCGAACCACCGCGAGTGGGAGCGGTTGTCGCCGCGACCGCCGCGGACCGCCCGATCTTGGGTGACGACTGCGTTCGGGAGATGCGATCCGGCCTGCCCTCCTCGGAGTCCCTGCTGCTCGTTGATCTCGCGATGCCGCCGAACATCGATCCGACCGCGGCGCAGATCGAGGGCGTCGCCCTGCACGGTATCGAGGAGATGCGCTCCGAGGCGGAGCACAACCGGCAGCTGCGGCTCGCCGAGATCGACCGCTGCGAATCCATGGTGGAGCATCAGCTGCTGATCCTGCGGCGCCGGATGCTCGATCGTGCCCTGTCGCCGGTCGCAAAGGACCTCCACCGGTCATTCGACGAAATGGCCCACCGCGCCCTCCAGCACGCGTTGACCAAGGATCTGTCTCACCTCGGCGAGGGCGACCGCCAGGCGGTAGAGAAGATGGTGCAAGGGCTGACCAGACGACTGATCCAGGTTCCCCTGCGAGGCCTCAAGGGTGCGGCGTGGAACCACTCGAGCGCGGTCATCAGCAACTTCATCAGGGGTCTCGAGGGCACGAACGGGACCTTCGGCGACACCGAGGGAAACCCGTGAGATCCCGGGAGGTCGTTCGAATCGGAACACGCGGCTCGGACCTCGCCCTTTGGCAGGCACGACGTGTCTCCGAGCTGCTCCGGTCGACGCTCCGACTCGAGACCGAGCTCGTCGTGGTGAAAACACAGGGCGATAAGGTGCAGAACGTGTCCTTCCACAAGATGGAGGGCAAGGGCTTCTTCACCAAAGAGCTCCAGGACGCCCTGCTGGACGATCGCGTCGACCTGGTGGTGCACTCGCTCAAGGACCTGCCGGTCGATCATCCGGAGGGTCTGACGCTCGCGGCCGTTCCGGAGAGAACCGACCCGTCGGACGTCCTGTTGGCCCGCGGCGGGCTGCTCGCCCCGTCGGCCTCAGCCCCGCTTGGCCTGCCACCCGGATCCGTCCTCGGCACGTCATCGCTGCGCCGTGCAGCGCAGTCGCTGGCGCTCGAGCCGGAGCTCGAGATCAAGCCCCTGCGCGGAAACGTCCCGACGAGAGTGGGCAAGCTCAGAGAAGGTGCCTACGACGCGATCATGCTCGCGGCCGCGGGTGTCGACCGGCTCGGTCTCGACCTCGCCGGGCTCGATCGCCTGGATCTGACGCCCGAGGTCGTCCTCCCGGCGCCGGGCCAAGGCGCCCTCGCCATCGAATGCCGGGCGGACGACGATCTCGCCGTTCGCCTCGAATCACTGAACGACCGGCATTCTGCGCGCTGCGTGGATGCCGAGCGGTCGCTGCTGAAGATGCTCGGCGGCGGCTGTCACCTCCCCCTCGGCTGCCTCGCGACCGAAAACGACAGCGCGGTCCGACTGCAGGCCGCGCTCGGTGAGATCGACGAGGCGATCACACAGGCCCGCCTGTCGCGCGTCGCCGCGGTCGCGCCCGACCCGGATCTCGCGTCCCAGGCGTGCTTCGAGGCGCTGCGGATGGCGGCGCCGGAAGCGGCTGTGCCATGACGAAGTACCTGCTGATCACACGCCATCCGGCCGACTGCGCCGGACTTCAGCGATTGCTCGAGCCGCACGGATGGGGAGTGCGACCGTACCCCGTCCTACGCGTCGAGGACATGGATGACGCCGAGGGCTGGCGGACGGCCAACGAGCTGTTCGCGGACTGGCGCGAGTCGCTGTGGCTCGTCTTCGCGTCTCCGCGGGCCCCCGAGCGCTTCTCCCAGCAGGCCACCGAGCGTGGCCTCGAGTCGATGCTCTCGCTGCCGATCGCGGCCATCGGGGACGCCACAGCGGCCGCGGTGGCACGGGCCGGCTTGCACGTGCGGCTGGTCGGACCCGGCAACGCCATGGGACTCGCGAAGGACCTGATGGGATACCTCGATCCTCAGACCCCCGTGGTGTACGTGTGCGGGCGGGACCGTCGACCAGAGCTGGTGGACGCGCTCGAGGCGACCGGCAACCGGATCCACCCGCTGGTGGTGTATCACATGCGACCGACGCCGCCGCGCGAGCTGCCGCCGCTCGGACCGGATCTGGCCGCGGTGGCGCTGACGTCGCCCCGGTCGGCTCGGCTGTACCTCGAGTCGGTGGGCGGCCAACCGCTGCCGCTTCCACACTGGGCCATCGGGCCCACCACCCAGCACGAATCGGCCGGTTTCGGGATCGTGTGCCAGATCCCACCGAAACCCACGATCGAATCGCTCGCGGAGGAGCTATGTCGGACCTGATCACACGCCCCAGGCGCCTTCGGTACAGCGCGGTAGTGCGCGACCTGGTGGCGGAAGCGCGCGTCGACTCGAGAATGCTGGTGCAGCCCCACTTCGTCGTCCCGGGAACGGGCATTTCGGAGCCGATCGAGGCGATGCCCGGAATCGACCATCAGTCGGTCGACCGGCTGCTCGAAACCGTGGCCGCCGACCTCGAACTCGGTATCCGCTCGGTTCTGCTGTTCGGGCTCTGCGAGGAGGAACACAAGGCTGCAGACGGTCGGGCGGCCTTCGCCGAGGACGCTGCCGTGTCACGCGCGGTCGACGGGCTCAAGCAACGATTCGGAGACGAGCTCGCTGTCATGACCGACGTCTGTCTCTGCGCCTACACCGACCACGGCCACTGCGGCGTCGTGATCGGTGACCGAATCGACAACGATGCGACGCTGCCGCTGCTGTCGCGGATGGCCGTCGCTCACGCCCGAGCCGGGGCCGACGTGGTCGCACCTTCGGACATGATGGACGGCCGGGTCGCGGCGATCCGCGAAGAACTGGATGGGGACGGCCTCGCTCACGTTGCCATCATGTCGTACTCGGTGAAGTACGCGTCTTCGTACTACGGGCCGTTTCGCGAGGCAGCCCACTCGGCACCGACGGCAGGCGACCGCAAGTCGCACCAGATGGACTCGCGAAACCGCCGCGAGGCGCTGCTCGAGGCGGAGCTCGACGTCGAGGAAGGGGCGGACATCCTGATGGTCAAACCCGCCCTCGCCTACCTCGACGTCGTCGCGGACCTTCGCGCCGCGTTCCCGCAGCCGCTCGCCGTGTACAACGTGTCCGGCGAGTACTCGATGGTCAAGGCGGCGGCCGAGCGCGGATGGGTCGACGAGCGGGCGGTCGTGCTGGAGAACTGGCACGCGTTTCGGCGGGCGGGCGCCGACATCCTCATCACCTATCACGCGCGGCAGGCACTCGCGGAGGGCTGGCTGTGAGCGCGGGAGAGCGCTCGTTCGAGCTGTACAGGCGCGCCTGTGATTTGATGCCCGCAGGGGTCAACTCTCCGGTACGGGCGTTCCGGTCAGTCGGCGGCGAGCCGCTCTTCTACACCGCTGCCGAGGGCTGTCGTTTTACCGACGCAGACGGCAGACATTACATCGACTACGTGGGGTCGTGGGGGCCGCTCATTCTCGGCCATGCCGATCCCGACGTCGTCGATGCAGTGTCTCGGACGGCGGCAAAGGGGTTGTCGTACGGCGCGCCCTGCGTCGAGGAGGTGGTGCTGGCCGAGCTTGTGACCGGCGCGGTTCCTCACCTCGAGATGGTTCGGTTCGTGTCGTCGGGCACCGAGGCCGTGATGTCTGCGGTGCGGCTCGCACGTGGCGTCACCGGACGGGACACGGTGGTCAAGTTCTCCGGCTGCTATCACGGTCACGTGGACTACCTACTGGTGGAGGCGGGATCGGGTCTCGCGACGTTCGGGAGGCCGTCGTCCGCGGGCGTCCCCGAGAGCTTTGCACAACACACCGTCGTGCTCCCACTCGATGACCACAATGCCTTTCTCGCAACAATGGCGGAGCAGGGCGAGCAGATTGCAGCGGTCCTCATCGAGGGAATCCCGGCCAATGCCGGCCTCCTCCCTCAACGTCCGGAGTTCATCCGCCTGTTGCGGGAGGAGTGCACCCGGTGCGGTACCTTGCTGATCTTCGACGAGGTGATCACCGGATTCCGCATTGGGTCGGTCGGTGCGGCTGGTCAGTACGACGTCGAGCCGGATCTCGCCACCTATGGAAAGGTGATCGGCGGCGGCATGCCGGTGGGCGCGTACGGCGGAACGCGGGCGCACATGGAACAGCTGGCGCCTCTCGGACCCGTCTACCAGGCTGGCACGCTGTCGGGAAACCCGGTGGCCATGGCCGCGGGGGCTGCGACCTTGCGTCGACTCCTCGCCGATGACGGCTCCGCCTACGCCGAGCTGGAGCGTCTCGGGGACCTGCTCGAAGATGGAATCCGACAAGTGTTTTCGCGGCGGGGCACGCCCTGGTCGGTCGTCCGCGTCGGCTCGATCCTGTGGCTCGTCCTCCAGGATGGAATCCCACCGCGCGCGTACGAAGCCATCCGGCCCGAGACTACCGACGTCTACGCCGAGCTGCACGGCGCCCTGCTCGACCGGGGCGTATACCTGGCGCCGTCGGCGTACGAAGTCATGTTCGTCTCGCTGGCGCACGATGAGGACACGATCAAGGAGACCATCCGCGCCTTCGATGCTGCGGTGCAGGAGATCACGTGAGAGCAGATATCCGATGCTGGATGCTGAATGCTGGATGCTGGATCCCCCACCCTCAGCTGTCACGTGTAATGTGGCGGCATCCAGCATCCAGCATCCAGTATCTAGCATCCGTTCGGGAACGGCAGCCGGTAGGGACTCAGTGAATCGGTTCTTGAAGGCTTGCCGTCGTGAACCGGTCGATCGGCCGCCGGTCTGGATCATGCGCCAGGCGGGCCGGTACCTGCCGGAGTACCGTGAGGTCCGTCGTCGTGCCGGCGACTTCCTGACGATGTGCCGCACACCCGAGATCGCCGTCGAGGTGACGCTGCAGCCGATTCACAGGTTCCACCTCGATGCCGCGATCGTCTTCTCCGACATCCTCACCCCGTTGGTGCCGATGGGAGCGGAGCTCACCTTTGCGCCCGGCCCCCACATCCACAACCCGATCCGTGCCCTGACCGATCTCCAGCGACTGCGGACACCGACGCCGTGGTCCGGGACCGAGTTCCTGTCCGAAACCCTCGAGCGCGTGCGCGCCTCGCTCGAGGCCGACACCGCCCTTATCGGATTCTGTGGTGCACCCTGGACTCTGGCTTCGTACCTGGTGGAGGGGACGACGTCGCGGACCTTTACACACGTCAAGTCATTTGCCCTGCACCACCCGGCGGCATTCGACGACCTCGTCGATCAGCTCGCCGACGCGATGGCCGCGTACCTGCGCGACCAGGTGGCGCACGGGGCACAGGCCGTGCAGGTTTTCGACTCCTGGATCGGGGCTCTGGGGACCGACGACGCTCGGCGATGGGCCCTTCAGCCGGCCCGGAGGTTGCTCGATCGGATCGCCGACCTCGATGTGCCGCGGATCTACTTCGCCAACGGAGGATCCCACCTGCTCAACGACCTCGCGTCCCTGCCGTGCGAGGTCATCGGGCTCGACTGGCGCGCCGACCTGGCGCAGGCGGCCCGCATCCTCCCGAGATACGCGCTCCAGGGAAACCTGGATCCCGGGATACTGATGGGACCCGATGACGAGATCAGGAGTCGTACTCGGGCGATGCTCGAGCAGGCGCCGCGTACCGGATATATCGCCAATCTCGGGCACGGGATCACGCCCGACATCCCGGTCCGGGCGGTCGAGGCGTTTGTCACGACGGTTCAGGGGCACCGCCATGGCTGATTCCCCTGCGTGGCGGGGTCGTTGTTCGCACGGGGGCCGCCGCTTCGGTCCGCGGAGAGTGACCTCGTGAGCGGTGATTTTTCTCTCGACGGCATCACACCCGAGTTGATGGCGAAGTACGACCGGCCCGGACCTCGCTACACCTCGTACCCCACAGCCCCTCACTTCCACGAGGGCTTCGACGAGGCCGCCTACCGCGATCGGCTGGCGGCCGCCGCCCAGCGTGATGCCGAACCGCTGTCGATGTACGTCCACATCCCGTTCTGCGAGGCACGCTGCAGCTACTGCGGCTGTAACGTCGTCATCTCTCCGCATCGGGGTCCCGAGATCGCGTACCTCGACACCATCGAGCGGGAACTGGATCTGCTCGCGGCCGCCCTCGGCGGTCGTCGCACCCTGAACCAGCTCCACTGGGGAGGCGGAACCCCCACCTATCTCTCACCCGAGCAGTGCGAGCGCCTGTTCGGCTCGATCGTCGAACGATTCGAGATCGAATCCGACGCGGAGGTGGCGGTCGAGGTCGATCCCTGTGTCACGTCGGTCGAACACCTCCGGACGCTGCGTCAGCTGGGTTTCAACCGTCTGTCCATGGGAGTGCAGGACATCGATCCCGACGTGCAGCAGGCCGTCGGGCGTCACCAACCGCTCGAGCTGACCAGGGATCACGTGGAGGAAGCGCGACGGTTGGGATTCGACTCCGTGAACGTGGATCTGATCTACGGCCTCCCGCGTCAGACCGAGGCCGGGTTCCGCACCACCGTAAAGACGATCATCTGCGACCTCACTCCCGACCGCGTTGCGTGTTTCTCCTACGCCCACGTCCCCTGGATCAAACCCCATCAGCGACAGCTCGATCCAGCCTCACTCGCCGGTGGCTGGGAAAAGTTCCGGCTGTTCGCGGGTGCCGCCGAGGAGTTCGACGCGTCCGGTTACCGCTTCATCGGCTTCGACCACTTCGCCCGTCCCGACGACGAGCTGTCCCGCGCACTCGACGACGGCCGGCTCCACCGCAACTTCATGGGTTACACGGTGATGCCGGCGAGCGATCAGGTGGGGGTGGGGGTGACCTCGATCGGTGACGTCGCCGGGGCATACGTCGCCAACCGGAGGAACCTCGCTCGCTACCAACGTGCGGTCGACGACGGTCGGCTCCCCGTGGCGCGTGGCACCCTGCGCTCCCGCGAGGACGACCTCCGGGCCGCGGTGATCCGGAGCATCATCTGCACCCTCGGACTGGATTTCGCGACGGCGGCAGACGACTGGAACATCGACGTCGGCGGCCACTTCGCCGACGCACTGGCCCAACTCGAGGAGCCCGTATCGGACGGCCTGGTCGAGGTCTCCGATGCCGGGCTTCGGGTCACGCCGAAGGGGCGTTTCTTCCTGCGCAACATCTGCATGCCGTTCGACGCCTACCTCGCGGCGCCGGGGGATCGACCCGTCTACTCCCGCACCGTCTGACCCCCACGCGACATCCAAAGTTATACTCTCGAGGTGCCGGACAGCGAATTCCAGCCGAGAATCGGACCGTGGGCGGTCCTCGTGTCAGCGGTGATCGCGGCCGTCGTCCTCTGGCTGTACCGGGACGTCGCGACCCTCGACGTCCTCGTCCGCACATGTCTCCCGGTCTTGTGGATCGGGGCGTGGAGCCTCGCGTGCCTCGGAGCCGGTGTATGGCCGGTGCGGTCGCTCCTCGACGCGCCCTCCCACCAGTCCGCGGTCGTGACCCTGCTTTCGGGCGCGGCGGTCCTGGCATTCGTCGCATCGCTCCTCGCGTCGTGCGGGACCTACGGCCGTACGGTCCTCGTTGTGCTGTTCGGTGCCGCGGCGATTGAAGGCATCCGCACGATCGTCCTCCGTCGGCCCGGACTGCGATTCCCAGCAGTTCGGCTCGTGTCGGCCCCGGCGATGATTCTGATTGCGGCGGGCGCCGCGACCCTGGTCCTGACGACCGCCCCGCCCGTAATGTACGACGCACTCAACTACCACCTCGCGTTCCCAGACCGCTGGTTGGACGCAGGCGGGTTCAACGAGATCTCACGTCACGTGTACTCCTACTACCCGTCGAGCCAGGGCCTGCTGTACGGGTTCGCGCTTGCCGTGACCGGCCCATGGGGGGCGCAAGCGATCCACTGGTGGATGGGCTTGATGGCGGTCCTGGCCGCCGCGACGCTCGGGGAGCGCATCGCGGGAGGAGAAGCGGCCACCTGGGCTGCCGCATGCTTCGGCCTGACCCCGGTCGTGTTGGAGATCGCTGGGTACGCAATCGCGGACCTCGCCGTAGCCGCCTGGGGAGGTGCGGCGCTCGTCGTGGTGATCGGTGACACGAGCCGGCGCCTCGACTGGCGCGCGGGTACGCTGTGCGGACTCTTGGCAGGTGCGGCGGCTGCGGCCAAATACCTCGCGCTGGCCTCGGTGATGGTCCCCGTCGCCGTCACCGGCATGGCGGTCCTGATGGGGGCCGACCGGCGGTTCCGCGGTCCGAGGTGGCCCATCGTGCTCGCTTTCGCCGTCGCCTCGGCCGTGGTGCTCCTGCCGTGGCTCGGCCGCAACGTGGCATGGACGGGCAACCCCGTCTACCCGTATCTCCAGGCCGTGTTCGGTGGACCACCAGCCGCTCGGGACATCGCCGCCGAGATGGGTCTCACCGAATGGTCCCCCATGCGTTGGCTCGTGGGATCGCTCATCGCGGGTGTTTCGCGCACCTTCCATCCGCTCCGCGAGGCGGGCCTCCTGGGCCCGCACTGGCTGCTGCTCCTGCCGGCCGCCGCCTTCGCCCGCGGCATCGACCGCCGCGCCTGGCAGGCGTGCTGGATCGCCGCACTGGTCGGCACGTTTCTGTGGGGTGCACTCGTGCAGTACGGCCGCTTCCTGACCCCGACTCTGGTACCGGCCGCAGCGCTCGCCGGCACCGCCGCGGCCGCGCTCGTGGAGACGGACAAGCCCTGGCTTCGGGGAGTTTTTCGGACCCTGATTCTCTTTGTGCTCGCCTGGAACGGAACGGTGATCGCGACCGATCTCAACCTCGATCGTGCGAGGATCGTCAGCGGCCACAGCCGTGACGCCGAACACCTCCAGCGATGGGTCAGCTACGCGGCGGTGCTGCCGTTCGTGTCCGAGGCACTGCCGGAAGACTCGCGCCTGATGCTGGTGGGCGAGTCACGGAGCTTCTACGTCGACCGGCCGGTGCTCGTGGAGGACCCCTACCGCATGCCGCTGCTGGCTGAGCTCTGCCGGGGATGCCAGGACGCGAACGAGTTGGCGCGGCGAGTCAGGGCCACCGGTGCGACCCACCTCCTGATCAACGATGCCGAGATGAATCGACTCGCACGCCAGCGGGGCGCGTCCGACTACTGGGACGGGACCAGCCCACACGAGCGCCGGCTCATCACCACATTTCTCCAGGACGTCGTACGGTTCCTGTACAGGTCGGGTGGCGTGTGGGTGGCGGAGCTACCGGACCACAACCCACCCGATCCTTGATGCTGGATGCTGGATGCTGGATGCTGGATCCCCCGCCCGCCTGGGGTTTGAGGGCTTGCGGCTCCCCCACCCGCCCCGGTTCAAGGATCAAGGAACAGGGAGCAGGGCCCCCACTCGCCCGCTCTTCGTCTTCATCGTCATCGTGCCGCCCAACCCGGCCACCTGTCGCGACGGTCTCGTACCTTCGTTGCGCCCACTCCCCCACGCGCTCCCCGAGGGAGCCCGGCATGGACGTTTCGAGGCCTCGGCGCCGGACGAAACGAACCGGGGTGGCGGGCCTCGAAACGTCATGCCCGGCACGCCCGCCCAACGCGCTGTCGTCGACCTCTCGATCGGGCCAAAGATGTCGCTCTCGCCGCATGACTCGAGTGGGCGGCCTCTTCCGGCGGCTATTCGTCGCTGTCAACTCCGGTACGACGTCCCGTCAGCCCCCTGAGGACTTCCCGCTTCTCCCTGAACGCGAGGCGTGCTTCGATGTACTGCTCGTGAGTAAGGCCGAGCTCGCTCGCGATCTGCCGGACCTCCTCCTCCTCGACGAGCGAGATCGAGTCGTCCGCCGCACACACGGCAAACAGGCACCGCAGCATGCACTCGAGGTGGTCATCGGTGGCCATGTCTTTGAACAGCCGCGTCGCAGCGTAGTCCTCGGTCACTCCGAAAAGCTGGTTCCGATACGCGACCATCTCGACCGCGAGCTCGGCCTGCTCCTCGGGCAGTCCGCCGTGCTCACGCAGAATCTGTACGATGACCCAGCGTTCGTTGTCGCTGATCTCCAGGTCGGCGCGGGCGGCTCGTGCGAGCACCATTGCGAAGATCACCATGTACCGCGCCCGATCTTTGCCGAGCCCTTCCAGGCGGGCGCTGATCTCTCGCACGGCGGTGGACTCCGGCTGCGGATCGGGCGCGCTCTCGCCCTCAGACTCACTGAGGCCCAACAGCTCGAGGATCGATTTGATCATGGCAGCCGCCTTACTTTAGCACCGAGCCGAGCTTCGAATGGCGACGGCGGCGTGTGGAGAGCCAGTGATCAGCCGCGAGCCACGAGGTAGTTCGTGTTTGCCTGGTCCCAGTTGACCACGTTCCAGAACGCCTCGACGTAGTCGGGACGACGGTTCTGATACTTCAGGTAGTACGCGTGCTCCCACACGTCCAGTCCCACGATGGGTTTGGATCCGGCCGACAGCGGCGTGTCCTGATTGGGCGTCGACGACACCTCGAGCGCGCCCGCCGACGTGAGAGACAACCACGCCCACCCCGATCCGAAGCGCGTCTTGGCAGCGGTGGAGAAACTCTCGCGGAAGGTCTCGAACGACCCGAAGGCCGTTTCGATCGCGGCAGCCAGTTCACCAACCGGTGTGCCCCCACCGCTGGCGGAGAGCAACGACCAGAACAGAGAGTGGTTTGCGTGGCCGCCGCCGTTGTTGCGGACCGCGGTGCGGATCTCCTCGGGCACCCGCGACAGGTCCCGCAGAAGGTCCTCGACCGACAGGTCGAAGAAATCCGGGTGCTTGTCGAGCGCCCCGTTCAGATTGCCCACATACGCGGCGTGGTGCTTGCCGTGGTGAATCTCCATCGTCAACGCGTCGATATGGGGCTCGAGCGCGTCAAACGCGTACGGTAGATCCTGGAGTTCGTGCTTGGCCATGTCGATTGTCCTCCTCGTGTTGCCCGTGCCAGTGGCCGCTGGGTCCGTTCGATTCTGAGTAATCAAGTCTCAGTCGCAATAAAAAATTCCTCAAGGAATCGACACACCCCTCACTCCCCCGAGGAGCGATGGCTCCCGGCGGTCCATTTGGAACCGTTCGTCAAACGCGCCGCTCGCTCCTCATCCGCCCCGCCATGACTCCCGGGTCGCGCCTCCCATATCTCCAGAATGCATCAGGTTGAGATCCCTTTTCTACAACCCTTGTGCTAATTTTCACATTGTTGTACGATCGTTGCGCGTCAGGAGGCCTCGACCGGATTTGCGGCCTCGGTGTTCACGAAACGCGGCCTTTGACAGAGGGAGCCCATGCACATACCCAACCCCATCCCCCCTGACAACCGGCGTGACGTCGAAAGGATCGCCGAGATCTCGGGCGAGAACATCTTCGCCTGCATGCAGTGCGGCACCTGCTCGGCCGTGTGCCCCATGGTGGATTCCATGGGGATCACCACACGGCAGGGCATTCACTACCTGCAGTTCGGTTGCACCGACAAGGTCAAGGACGCCCGGATCGGCGAGTTCTGCGCGTCATGTCACGCCTGCGAGGTTCGGTGCCCCCGAGACATCGATGTTCCACGCGTCTACGAGGCGGTACGCCTGCTCACCCTTCGGCAGAACGAGGACCTCATCAAACCACAACAGATCCCGAAGGAGACCATGACGGAGGCACCCCAGATCGCCTTCGTGTCGACCTTCCGCAAACTCACCTCGTGAGGCCATCATGAATCTCGGTTACTACCCAGGTTGCACCCTCAAGACCAAGGCCGCCAACCTCGAACGGGCGGCGATGGCAGCGTTCGATCGTCTCGGCGTCGAATTCGTCGAACTCGCTCGCTGGAACTGCTGCGGAGCGGTGTTCTCTCTCGCAGACGACGATCTGATCCACCACGTCGCGCCGGTGCGGAACCTGATTCGTGCTGCGCAGGAGGGGTGCGACGCCCTCGTGACCATTTGCTCCCAGTGCTACAACACGCTCGCCCGCGCCAACCAGCTCGTCCGTACCGACGAAGAGAAACGCGACACGATCAACCGATTCATGGATGAGGAGCCGGATTACGAGGGCACCGTCGAGGTGCTTCACTACCTCACGCTGCTCCGCGACCACGTGGGCTGGGATCGGCTACGCGACGCCGTCACACAGCCGCTGGCCGGGATCAGGGTCGCTCCGTTTTACGGTTGCACTCTGGTGCGACCCATCGACGTCGCCATAGATGCGACAGACCAGACCATCCTCGAAGACTTCCTTGCCGCCCTCGGGGCCGACGTCGTCCCATTCGCGGCCGCGCGGGAGTGCTGCGGCTCGTACCAGATGCTCGCCCACCCCGAGGAGGGAGTGCAACGCGCCTCCAAGGTGATCGACGCGGCCAGTCAAGCCCAAGCCGACGCCATCGTGCTGAGCTGTCCCATGTGCGAGTACAACCTCGGCACGCGCCAACCCGACCTGTTGGCCTTCTCCGAGGGGCTGACGCCGGTACCCACGTACTACTTCACCCAATTGCTCGGCGTGGCGCTGGGGTTGGACGAGGACCAGTACCGTCTCGACCTCAACGGAGAAGCGGCGCGGAGCCTGCTCACGGCACGAAATCTGATCGCAGCGGTCCCCGCCTGAGCGGGAAATCGAAGGAGAACGGAAACCATGGATACAGCGACCGTCAACACCGAGGTGGGAGCACAGACCATCCCCATCTACATCATGGGCAAGCGGTACGACGTGCCGGAGACTCTGACCATCATGAAGGCGATGGAGCACGCCGGGTACCAGTACATTCGCGGCTGCGGTTGCCGCGGAGGAGTCTGCGGGGCGTGCGCCACCGTGTACCGGAAGGCCGGCGACTACAAGATCTATACCGGCCTCGCCTGCCAGACGGTGGTCGAGCCAGAGATGCACCTGACGCAGATCCCGTTCTACCCGGCGAATCGAGCGACCTACGGTTTCGAGGCGGTCGAACCGACGCCGGAGACCGTATACCAGCTCTACCCGGAGCTGTTCCGATGCGTCGCCTGCAACTCGTGCACCAAGGTCTGCCCGATGGACGTCGAGGTGCTCGACTATGTCTCGGCACTCAAGCGCGGCGATATCAAAGCTGCCACCGAGATCTCGTTCGACTGCATCCAGTGCGGCCTGTGTGCGTCGCGTTGCATGGGAGAGATGGCGCAGTATCACGTCGCTCAACTCGCCCGTCGCCTCCGGGGCGGCAAGCTGGCACCCAGGGCGGAACACCTCGAAATGATGTGTAAGACGATCGACGGGGGCGCCTTCACCGACCCCATCACCAAGCTGAAGGGCATGGCCGAGGACGAGTTGAAGAAGGTCTACACCGAGCGCGAGATGGAGCCCCACATGGGCGAAGAAGACTGGCGGCCGGCTTCCGATTACGGGCTGGCGTGAGAGGTTCGAGATGCCATACACACCGGAGCTGAAGGAGCTGATCAAGAAGGTCGAGGAGACACGTGACGAGCGCGTGGAGCGCAAGAAACGTGGCGAGGAGATTCCGTTTCTGGACCTCGACGAACGCAAGAAACGTCTCGAATTCCACCCCGACTTCAAGCAGGAAGGCCGACGCGAGCTCCAGGTCGGGCCCTCCAAGGGCTACGCCATCGCCCACGAGATCGCCGATCTGCTGGAGGCGAAGAGCCGCGTGGAGCCCGGCAAGGTCGATCTGTCCAACCCCGCCCATGAAACCGATGTGCTCATCATCGGCGGTGGGGGCGCCGGCACATCGGCGGCGTTGCTCGCGCAGAAGCAGGGAGCCAAGGTCATCCTGGCGACCAAACTGCGGCACGGCGACGCCAACACTATGATGGCCGAGGGAGGCATCCAGGCAGCGACCAAGGGACGCAAGGACTCCCCGTACTACCACTATCTGGACGTGATGGGAGGCGGTCACTTCACCAACGTTCCCGAGCTCGCGGAAACCCTGGTGACCCGCGCACCCGACGCGATACGGTGGCTGAACGACCTGGGAGTCAACTTTAGCAAGAAGGCCGACGGCACGCTGGAGACCATCCACGGCGGCGGGACCTCGCGCAAGCGCATGCACTATGCGGCTGACATCACGGGCGCCGAGATCATGCGCACCATTCGAGACGAGGCGCGCAACCGCTCCGACGACATCACCGTGATCGAGTTTTCCCCGGCGGTGGAGCTGGTGCTCAACGAGCACGGACACTGCGCCGGCGCGGTGCTCTACAACATGGAAACCGAGGAGTACTTCGTGGTCAAGGCCAAGGCGGTCATTATGGCCACCGGCGGTTGTGGCCGACTCCACATCCAGGGCTTTATGACCACCAACCACTATGGCGCCACCGCCGACGGTATTATCCTGGGCTACCGAGCGGGTGTGCCGGTCGCGTTTCTCCACACGGTGCAGTACCACCCCACCGGCGTCGTCTTCCCCGAGCAGGCCGAGGGCATTCTCATCACCGAGAAGTTCCGCGGCTCCGGCGCCAACCTGGTCAACGTCGAGGGCAACCAGTTCGTCAACGAGCGCGAGCCTCGCGACGTGGAGGCCGCCTCGATCATCAAGGAGTGCGTGCACGAGAGCAAGGGCGTCCCCACGCCCACCGGTCGGCTCGGTGTCTGGCTGGATTCACCGATGATCGAGATGCTGCACGGCGAGGGAACCGTCAAGAAGGAGTTCCCCGGCAAGTACATCCTCTTCAAACGCTACGATATCGACATCTCCAAGGAGCCGATGCTCATCTATCCGACGCTGCACTACCAGAACGGGGGCCTGCAGTTCCGACAGACCGGTGCGACTTCCGTCCCCGGTCTCTTCGTGGCCGGCGAGGTCGGCGGCGGCATCCACGGAGCCAACCGTTTGATGGGCAACTCCCTGCTCGACATCATCGTCTTCGGCCGAATCGCCGGCACGTCCGCCGCCGAATTCCTCGCGGACGGATTCAAGGACGGCCCGTTGTCGCTCGACCACGTAGTGGCGTACAACAGGGAGGTCGAGGGGGCCGGGGTGGCGGACGGGCGTGTTTCCCCCGCACTCATCCCCGACTACACCGACCCGCAGGTGCGGGAGCGTCAGCTCACGGCGAATTACGTCGGCAACGTCAGGTAGGCACGAGCCAGGACAAACTCGAATCGTCCTTCTCTCGTGGCTCTGGTGGGTTGCCCGTGTCCGTGGCCGACATCTACCCTCAAACCGCCTCGGAAACCGACGACGAAGACGGGTTCACCCCAAGCGTTTTCGGCCATGGTCAGTCCCGACTCATCTCGCCGCACAGATAGATCGCGACTAACCCTCGACCTCGCCCGCTTCGACGTCGTCCTGCTGCCCCTTGAGCCGGACCACGTCACGCTGCAACAGATTGTCGACCATGACCCGGTTCTCGAGCTCGGATCCGGGGATCATCTTGAGGATCTCGCCGAGCGTGTACACCCCGTTGATGCGGGAGAGCAGGAACCCCTCCTGGGGGCTGAACGACTGCCTAGTGAGCTCGGCAGGCCCGACGGTCAACTCGAGGACGGCCTCCAGGGACAGCTTCCTCTGATCGAGCCGAGCACCGATCATCTGCTCGAGGCTGGCGATCTGCTCCGAAACCTCCCGTCGCTTGGCGTACTTGCTTCGAATCGCGGACAGTCGCTCGTAGCCGGCGACCAGGTCTCCGGACTCGATCGCGATCTCGGCGTTGCGCAGCAGGGTTCGCCACGAGACCTCGGTGAAGCCGGGGATCGGCGTCTGCTCGTCGCTGTCCGGGGCACTCAGGTCGAACAGACCGTGGGACATTCCCTGGTAGACGAAGAGCAATACGTGAAACAGCGCGAGGCGGCAGGCGAGCGCGATGTCCTCGATGCTGTTCTCACCGTTGATCTCGCGCAGGATGCTGAGCTCGGTGTGGCCGAGTTCCTGGACATCCACAGCCCGGACGAGCTTGGGCACCCATTTCGGATCCGGAATTCTCTCCCGACACCGGTTCCACTCGTCCTTGCGCCGCACTCCTTCGAGGATGAGCATGTCGACCGCGATGTTGAGCGGCTGGAACTTCTTGGCGGGGAGGATGTTCTCGAGAAAGCGGAAGTCCCCCGCCTCCCACAGGAACAGCTCGTAGATGGTCTCCTCGGTCTTTACCTGGAGAATATGGATGAGGTCCTCACGCGACACCCGGCCGACGATGACGAGCAGCTCGCCGAGCAGGGTGCCGTACTGGTCCTGCATGTCGAGCAACTCCTGCAGCTCCTCCTCGCCGAGAAAGCCCCATCCGACCAGGAAGTACCCGAGAAACTCCTTCGGATCCTCCGACGACGCCGCGACAACCAAACCGTCTCTGAAGTAGATCTTCTTGTTGTACGGCTTCCCCTCCACCGCGAGGGTGCCCGTCTTACGGCTGTGGGCGACCCACTGCAGCAGGTCCGGAAAGGGCATTGTGCGGAGATTTCCGCTGATGGACACTCATCGCCTCCCGCGTGACGGAACACGGCGACACACGCGCGTGCCGTGGACTGTTCAACTGTGCGCAATCGAGCAAAACCTTTGCACAACGACACTTACGGTCCGGCCTGAATTATAGCACGTGCATTGCACCGCTCCCCGACCACCGGCGCGGCCGGATCTTCGCCAGAGTGTGAGGTCGTCAGACTCTGTCACGTGACGTCGATCCGTGCCGTCACTCGACCGCGGAGTAGGTATCAAAACTGAGATCAATTATTGATTGTCCCTTCTTGCTATCATCTGTCGGCGATGGATTTCCCTCGGTGCTTGAGCACCGCTGCGACTCGAGGGAGGAGACAGTGGCCGAACTACTCCAGGTTGACGAGATCGCTCCCCAGTTCAAGCGGTTCGTCGTGCACGAACCTGCGATCGCCCGCAAGCATCAGGCGGGGCAGTTCGTGATCGTGTTGCTGCACGATCACGGCGAGAGAATCCCGCTGACGATCGCCGATGCCGATGGCGAGGCCGGCACCATCACCCTCGTGGTCCAGGAAATCGGCAAGACCACAATGGAAATGGGAACGATGAAGGCCGGCGACTCCCTCGAGGTCGTGGGACCTCTCGGCGCGCCGACCCACATCGAAAAGGTCGGCACGTGCGTGTGCATCGGCGGTGGCGCGGGGATCGCGCCCATGCTGCCGATCGCGCGGGCCATGAAAGACGCCGGGAACCACGTCGTCTCGATCCTCGGAGGGCGCACGAAAGAACTGGTGATCATGCGCGAGGAGATGGAGGCGGCATCCAACGAGATGATCTACACCACCGACGACGGCTCCTTCGGCAAGAAGGGCCTCGTCACACACGCACTGCAGGATCTCGTCGACGATCGGGGCAATCCCGACATCGTGATCGCCATCGGCCCCGCGATCATGATGAAGGCGGTGGCGGACATGACCCGGCCGCTCGAGATCCCCACGGTCGTGTCGCTCAATACCATCATGATCGACGGAACCGGCATGTGCGGCGGCTGTCGCGTGGCCGTCGGAGGGGAGAGCAGATTCGTCTGTGTCGACGGTCCCGAGTTCGACGCGCACAAGGTCGACTTCGACCTGATGATGAAGCGGCAGCGGACATACCTCGAAAAGGAAGCGGTCGCTCGCGAAAGGTGGTTGAAGGAGCACGAATGCCGTGCGATCGCCGGGACGGAGGTATCGTGATGGCGCGGGAGAAGCTCGAGAAGAAAGAACGGATGACCATCCCGCGCCAGCCGATGCCGGCGCAGGATCCGGACGTCCGGATCACCAACTTCAGCGAGGTTGCCCTCGGGTTCACCTCCGAGCTGGCGATCACCGAAGCTGATCGCTGCCTCGAGTGCAAGAAACCGAAGTGCGTGGACGGGTGCCCGGTGGGGATCGACATTCCCGGCTTCGTGGCCGCGATCCAACAGGAGGACTATGAAGGGGCACTGGCGATCATCAAGAAGGACAACACGCTGCCCGCGATCTGCGGCCGGGTGTGCCCGCAGGAGGACCAGTGCGAAATCGTTTGTGTGACCGGGAAGAAGGCCGAACCGGTGGCGATCGGACGCCTCGAGCGGTTCGTCGCCGACTGGGAGATGGCGAGCGGCGACGTGATCATGCCGCGACAAGCTCCCGGGACCGGATTCAAGGTCGCCGTCATCGGTTCGGGTCCGGCCGGTCTCGCGTGCGCTGCCGAACTCGCGGTTCGAGGCCACTCGGTGACCATTTTCGAGGCTCTGCACAAGCCCGGTGGCGTTCTGGTCTACGGCATCCCAGAATTTCGGCTTCCGAAACGGATCGTGCAGACCGAGATCAGTAATCTCGAGAAGCTCGGCGTGGAGATCCGATGCAACTTCGTGGTCGGCAAGTCCGCGACTCTGCCCGAGCTGTTCGACGAGTGGCACTACGACGCCGCCTTCATCGGTACCGGAGCCGGCCTCCCCTACTTCATGGGCATCCCCGGCGAGAACTTCATCGGCGTCTACTCGGCCAACGAGTTCCTGACCCGGGTCAACCTGATGAAGGCGTACGACTTCCCCGAGTACGACACCCCGGTCAACTTCGGCGAGCGGGTGGCGGTCGTGGGGTCGGGCAACGTGGCCATGGATTGCCTGCGCACCGCGCTCAGGCTCGGCGCCAAAGAGTCGATCTGCCTCTACCGACGGACCCGAGCCGAGTCCCCGGCGCGGCTCGAGGAGCTCGAACATGCCGAGGAGGAGGGAATCGATTTTCGCTGGCTGAACGCGCCGGTCGAGATCTACGGCGACGACGAAGGGTGTGTGACCGGGGTGCGGGTCATCAAGATGGAGCTCGGGGAACCCGACAGCTCGGGACGACGGCGCCCGGTCCCGATCGAGGGCAGTGAGTACGACATCGAGCTCGACACCGTGGTCATGGGCATCGGCCAGGGACCGAACCCACTGCTCACCAAGGCGACCGGTGGCCTCGAGGTCAACCGCTGGGGCAACATCGTCGTCAACGAGGACACTCAAATGACGTCGATACCGGGTGTGTTCGCCGGCGGTGACATCGTCACCGGCGCAGCGACGGTAATCCTGGCGATGGGGGCGGGCAAGAAAGCCGCGGGGGCGATCGACGAGTACCTCTTCGAAGAGGTCAAGATACCCCGCAGCGCGGCTTCCGGTGCCCCGGCTCCGTGATTCACACCATGAGAAGGCCCGAGGTAGAGGCTGGTTCCGGCCTGATCCTCAACACCCCTGACGGTCTCTGGATGACGATGGACGCGAAGGCTGCGTCTCGACGGGAGGATTGATGGCAGCGACGATCAAACGGGTGGAGTACTTCTACACGACGGTCACGGACAGACCCGGAGAGGCCTACAACCTCCTGTCACAGCTCGCCGACTCGGAAGCCACCTTGTTGGCGTTCAGCGCCGTGCCGATGGGCCCTGACCAGACTCAGCTGATGGTGTTTCCGCAGAACGTCGATGCCTTCGTGCGCGCGTCGGAGCGCGCCGGCGTCAACCTCGCAGGGCCCCACCACGCGCTCCTCGTTCGTGGGGATGACAAGCTCGGTTCGCTCATCGAGATACACGGCAAGCTGTTCGACGCGGACATCAACATCTACGCCTCGAGCGGGGTGACCGCAGACTGCGGCCGGTTCGGGTATCTCGTCCATGTAAGGGAGGAAGACTTCGAGCGGGCGTCGATGGTGCTCGGCGCGTAGCCCGTACTTCTTGTCGGGAGCGAGTCGTTATAGCCCTTCGAGGACGTGGTCCTCGTACTCGATCTCGAACCGAAGCTTGTGCTTGGCCTCCTCCAGCGCCAGCATTTGAAACACGCCGGAAAGGCTCGGCGGCGCCAACGCCGCGAGGCCTGTGTACATTTTGAAGGCGGCCTTCTCGGCCTTCATGGCGAACCGGAGGATCTCGGCGTAGGTCATGTTGGGCTCGACCTCGGGGTCCTCCACCATCTCCGTGACCTTCAGATCCTCCACCTGCTGCTCGGAAACGTCCGGGAAGCCCTGGGCCTTGACTTCGAGTAGCCGGTCCTTGTGCTTCTGCTCCTCCTTCGAGAAGTCGAGAAAGGCCTCGCGCATGCCCGGACGGCTCATCCTTTCCGCCAACGAGGCGTACAGCGCTGCAGCCTCCTCCTCCTTCTTGATCGCAAAGTCCAGGACCTCGTCGATGGTTTTGAACTTCATTCGGGTCTCCTCCGCGAAACACTTGATGTGCGGTCATCATTGTAACGCGTCACTTTTTCGGTAGTGGCGTGACCCCGAGTCGTTCGGAGAGCTCGACCCGCCTCGAAAAACCGGAATCCCACTCGACCATTCAAAACAGACGGACTCGACACGGATTGATCGACGGCCTGGCGGTGTTGTAGGCTGTGCGCCCGAACCTCCGCGCAGCGGAGACAACAACCAGCGAAGGGAATGAACCGATGATCGTGGGAGTCCCGAAGGAGACCTTCCCGGGCGAGACCCGAGTGTCTCTGGTCCCGGCCGCCCTCGGACCTTTGAGCGCAAAGGGTCTCGAGATCGTGGTCGAAGCAGGCGCCGGCACGGAGGCCGGTTACGGGGATCACCTCTACCAGGAGAAGGGGGCGACCATCGCCCCCAGCCGATTCGAGCTCTTCAAGACGGCGGACGTGGTCACGCAAGTCCGTGCCCTAGGCGCGAATGCGGAGGCCGGCAGATCCGACCTCGAGCTCATGCACGAGGGTCAGATCATCATCGGCACCTGTGATCCGCTGATCATGCACGACGCGAACCGGGCAATGGCGGACCGGGGCGTCAGTCTGCTGTCCCTCGAGCTGATGCCCCGCATCACCCGCGCGCAGAGCATGGACATCCTGTCCTCGATGGCGACCATCGCCGGCTACAAGGCGGTATTGATGGCGGCCGAGACGCTGCCGAAGATGTTCCCGATGATGATGACCGCGGCGGGCACCATCTCCCCCGCCAGGGTGTTTGTTGTCGGCGCGGGCGTCGCCGGGCTCCAGGCAATCGCCTCGGCCAAGAAGCTGGGAGCCGTGGTCCAGGCGTATGACGTGCGTCCGGCGGTCAAGGAACAGGTCGAGAGCCTCGGTGGGAAGTTCGTCGAGCTCGAGCTCGAGACCGGCGATGCCGAGGACGCGGGCGGCTACGCCAAGGCGATGGACGAGGATTTCTACAGCAAGCAGCGCGAAATGATGATCAAGGTCGTCGCCGACAACGATGTCGTCATCACCACCGCTGCGGTGCCAGGCAAAAAGGCACCGATCCTGATAACCGAGGAGATGGTCACCGGTATGCAACCGGGATCCGTCATCGTCGACCTGGCCGCGGAGCGGGGCGGAAACTGCGAGCTCACTCGGCCGGGAGAGACAATCAACGCCAACGGTGTCACGATCATCGGCCCGCTCAACCTCCCGGCCACGATCCCGTTCCACGCCAGTCAGATGTTCTCCAAGAACGTGGCCACGTTCCTGCTGCACCTCGTCAAAGAAGGGGCCGTCCGACTCGATCCGGAGGACGAGATCACCGCGGGAACCCTCGTCACTCACCAGGGCAAGATCGTGCACCCGATGGTCGTCGAGCTGATGGAGGCTTCCAAGGAAGAGGGAGAGGCGCAATGAGCGACCTGGTCATGCTATTCACCGTCTTCGTTCTGGCGATCTTCGTCGGCTTCGAGATCATTACCAAGGTCCCGCCCACCCTGCACACGCCACTGATGTCGGGTTCCAACGCGATCTCCGGCATCACGATCGTTGGCGCACTGATTCTGGCCGGTTCGGTCGACCACCCGCTGGCCAAGACCATGGCGTTTGTCGCGGTGATCTTCGCGTCGATCAACGTGGTCGGCGGCTTTCTCGTGACCCACCGAATGCTGAAGATGTTTCGGCGGAAATAGGTCGGGGGACGAGCCATGGGGATACCGCAATTGACCAACGTCGTCTATCTGGTGGCCGCGGTCCTGTTCATTCTGGACCTCAAGATGCTCGCCCACCCGCGTACCGCGGTGCGCGGCAACTTTCTCGGCGCACTGGGCATGCTGTTGGCCATCGCCGCCACCCTGATCAGCGGCCGATTGGAATGGACCTACGTCATCCTCGGCGTCGCCATCGGCTCGGCAATCGGTGCGGTAGCTGCGCTGCGCGTGAAGATGACCTCGATGCCGGAGCTGGTCGGGCTATTCAACGGCTTCGGTGGGGGCGCTTCGGTCCTGGTGGCCGGATCGGCCCTGATCGCGACGTTCTCGGCGGTCGAAGCCGGCACGGTCAGCGGTGGCGACCTGCAGATGAAGATCGCGACGGTGGCGTCGGGGATCATTGGCTCGGTCACCTTCTTCGGCTCCTACGTCGCCTTCGGCAAGCTGGCCGAGTTTCTGTACGTCAAATGGAAGTTGTACCCGTGGCAAAGGGCCGTCAAGTACGGCTTCTCGCTGCTCGTCGCAGCGGGCGGCGTCGCGTTCACGGCGAGCCTCGGCATCTCACCCCACTCGCTGGTCCTGATGGCGTCGGCGGTAGTGATCGCCGGGCTTCTGCTGCTCAAGCGGGAACGGTTCCCGGGGATGAACGCGGTCAAGGTGACGCTGTCGATCGCGGCGATCTTGCTCGGAGTCCTGATGGTGATGGACCCGAGCAACAGCCTGTTGTTCTGGGTCCTCGTCGGCGCTGCCGGTGTGCTCGGCGTGGTCCTGACCATGTCGATCGGCGGCGCGGATATGCCGGTGGTGATCGCACTGCTGAACTCCTACTCCGGGCTCGCGGCAGCCGCGACCGGCTTCGTGATCAACAACAACGTGCTCATCATCGCCGGGTCTCTGGTGGGTGCCTCGGGTCTGATCTTGACCAACATCATGTGCAAGGCGATGAACCGCTCGCTGCCCAACGTGCTTTTCGGCGTCATGGGCCCGACCGAGGACACACCAGACGCGGACGAGGTCTACCGCACCGTGAAGTCCGCTTCGGCCGACGAGATCGCGATGATCCTGGAGACCGCGCAGAACGTGGTCATCGTTCCCGGCTACGGCATGGCGGTCGCGCAGGCACAACACGCGGTGCGGGACTTCGCCAACCTTCTCGAGGCCCGGGGGATCAACGTCGACTACGCCATCCATCCGGTGGCGGGCCGGATGCCCGGCCACATGAACGTACTGCTGGCCGAGGCGGACGTGCCGTACGACAAGCTGAAGGAGATGGACGAGGTCAACACGACGCTGGAGACCGTGGACGTGGCGATCGTCGTCGGCGCCAACGACGTGGTCAACCCGGTGGCGCGCACCGATCCCAACAGCCCGATCGCCGGCATGCCGATCATCGATGTCGACAAGAGCCGCACGGTGGTCGTGATCAAGCGAAGCCTGAGTCCGGGGTTCGCCGGGATTCCCAACCCCCTGTTCGCCCTGGACAACACGCTGATGTTCTTCAACGACGGCAAGAAGGCGATCAACGAGTTGATCACGGCGGTCAAGGAATTGTGAGAGGGTCCGGAACGCGGGATCCGTCAGGATCACCCCTCATATGAATAACGTGGGACTCGGGATTGGGGGCTCGGGCCGTCCGCCCGTCCCCCCAGATGCTGGATCCTGGATACTGGATCCCCCTCCCGCCCGCGTCCGCGTCCGTGCCCGGGTCCCCCCCCGACTCAGGGCTTGTGGGTGTGGGGACGTGGACGTGGATTCGAGACGCCCTCAGGCCTTCCACGCGCCCTCTCCCCGACGCGCTCCCCGCGGGTGCCCCCCTTGACATTGTTGGGACCGGGAAGACCACTCCGCCCGATGACCGTGTTCCCAACATTGTCAAGAACGGCACCCCGCAGAACGGGGAAGGACGGCACGCCCGCACGAGGCGCGGGAAGCGCGACGAGAGAAAGGCGCGTCGACTCCACGCAGCCGCCGCGATCTCAGACAATCACTCCTTGAGTCCCCCTCATCTCCTCTTGATTTATGCTTTATTTACACCTATACTGAAAAGTAGCCCCTCATGGGCTCCGGAGGAGAATGATGACGACCAACCTGCAGCCCGTGCACGACAGCTCTGCGAGCCTGCACGACTCACCCGGTTTCGTCGCACAGAGAGTCCGGGACACCCTCCCACCAGAGCTCCGCGACATCGTGCATCGAGCCTCCGAGCTGGTCCGCACGCGACAGCTCCGGCTCCGCGAGACACCGCTGATCACCTCGGTGACGGGGATCGACCGGCTGCTCGGTGGCGGTCTCCCCCGGGGGACCCTGGTGGAGCTGGTGGGACGCGGCTCCTGCGGCCGGTTCGCATCCCTCCTGGCCGCGCTGAAAATGGTGACCGACACCGGCGAGGTGGCGGCCCTCGTCGACCAGGGGGACCAGCTCGACCCACAGTCGGCCGCCACTGTCGGGATCGACCTCGACCGTCTGCTGTGGCTCCGTCCCCGAGTGCTGCCTGACGCCCTGGCGGCCACCGAAATGCTCGTCCACACCGGGTTCCCCCTGGTCGCTCTCGATCTCGGACTGCCGCCGGTGCGTGGGCGGACCCCGCTGGCCGCCTGGCTCCGCCTCGCCCGCACCGCTGCCACCCACCGGGCGGTGGTGCTGGTCGGCTCGCCCTACCACCTGAGCGGATGTGCCGCCGCGGTCGTCGTCACCGCCCACAGGGGCCGGGGGACGTGGTCCGGCACGGTCGGGACCGCCCGCCTGCTGCACGGGATCGAGGCCCGCCTCGACCTCGCCCGGCAACGCGGGAAACGACCTGACGGGATCGCGAGGATCGCCTTCACCCTGTCCGAGGCGGCGTTCGAGCCCGCCGTCGCTGCGGATCCGGACTCCAAGACAGAGGAGCTCTCCCATGTTCAAGCACGCTGAGGTTGTTCAGGTCGGAGCCGCCGCGCTCGGGTTGCTGGCGTTCACCTTCCTCTTTCTGATGCTCGCGTTTTGTTTGTGAGGTGGAGGTGGCCCGTATCCGTCTCCGTCTCCGTGCCCGAAAGGAGAAATAGCGGATGACCCGTTTTCATCACGAACACCTCGATGTCTACCGCGTCGCAATCGAATTCGTCGTTCTCACAGACGGCATCACCTCCGAACTCGCACGAGGACGTGACTACCTTGTAGATCAGCTCCAACGTGCAGCGACTTCTGTCCCGCTCAATATCGCTGAAGGTGCCGCGGAGTTCAGCAGACGAGAGAAAGCCCGTCTCTATCGCATCGCGCGTCGTTCAGCCAGCGAGTGTGCGGCCATTCTCGACATCTGCAAACGCCTTCAATTGGTAGACGCTCATGCCATCGGAGAAGCACAGGATCTCCTGCATCGGGTGATTTCGATGCTCACTCAGCTGACCAAATCGGACACGGAGACGGATACGGAGACGGGCACGGGCACTGTCAACTCCATTTCCACTCGATGACCCGAATTGCGTGTCTCTCCGCCCCACTCTTCCCCCTCGCAGCGCGTCTCCGTTCGGAGCCCGAGTTGGCCGGCGAGGCGGTCGCGGTGTGCGAGGGCAGCGGCTCCACCTCCCGCGTCGTGGCCGCCTCCAGGCTGGCCCGGCGTTCCGGTGTCAAGGCCGGAACCACCCTCGCGCAGGCACGCGTCATCCTGCCCTCGTTGATCGCCCGGGGCCGAGACCCCGCCTGCGAGCGCTCGGCGTCCGAGGCGCTCATGGAGGTGGCGTGGAGTCTGTCGCCGCAGGTCGAGGCGGCGACCCAGGATCTCGTCTACGCCGACGTTGGCGGCATGGAGAGGATGTACCCGGGCGCGGCCGGAGAACGGGACATGGCGCAGGCAGTGGTGGTGGCGGCCGAGGCGTTCGACCTCATCGTTCGAGTCGGCGTCGCGGGCAACAAGCTCGCCGCCCGGATCGCCGCCCGGCAACCCGACTCCCCCACCGTGGTTCCGTCCGGCGAAGAGGCACGTTTCCTGGCCCCTCTGCCGATTCGTGAGCTCGACCTCGACCCGCGTCTCGCCGCGACCCTGTTCCGGTGGGGGATCACGACCGTCGGTGAGCTCGCACGACTGCCCGCCGATCGGGTGGCGAGTCGCCTCGGCGACGCCGGTGCCGACGCTCATCGCGCCGCCTGCGGCGTCGATCCCGGGCCGCTGGTGCCGTACCGGTTGCCGGACACCATCTCCGAGAGCCTCGAGCTGGAGTGGCCGGTAGTGACGGTCGAACCTCTGCTGTACGCCGTCGGGCAGTCGCTGGAACGGGCCCGTCGGCGTCTCGAGCGTCAGGACCTGGCGTGCACCTTGCTCGAGCTCGAGCTCGGTCTCGAGCCCGAGGGCTCAGACCGCCGGACCATCCGCCTGCCGGCCCCCACCCGAGACATGGACGCTCTGCTGGCGCTGGTGCGGCTCGAGGTGGAAGCACGCCCTCCGCGGGCGCCCGTGGGCGCCTTCGCCTGCGTGCTCCACCCCGACCGGCCCCGCCGCGGCCAGCTCAGTCTGTTCGGGGCGCCAGAGATCCATCCCGATCGGCTGGCCGCCACCCTCGCTAGACTCCAGGCCCGCCTCGGTCCGGAGCAGGTAGGATCGCCACGACCCGTCGACGGACATCTTCCGGAACGGTTCGGGAACCGACCCTTCGATCCCCCACCTGCACCCAAGCTCAGACGAGCGGCGGGGCACGGTCGCGGATTGCTCGTCGTGCGCGTGTTGCGACCACCGGTGGGACTCGAGGTCACTGTGGAGGAGGGGCAAGGAGCAGTGAGCACGGAGCATGTTCGCCCACCCTCCCCAGAGGGTCGACGTGCAGACGCCCAGGAGCGAACCTTCAATCCCCGGCTCATCTCGATCGCATCGGTGACCGGAGCCACTCCCCGGGTTCAGGGGCTGGTGCGCGTCGCGGCGGGTCCGTGGTCGCTGGAGGAGGGCTGGTGGCGGGGCGAGCCGGTGGAACGCGACTACTGGGACGTGGAGCTCTCCGGCGGCGGCCTGTACCGCATCTACCGCGACCGCCGCACCGGCAACTGGTTCGCGGACGGGATGTACGACTGAGATCCGCGGCGCGGATCTCACCGGG
>JBFELO010000034.1:0-35838 GCA_041552055.1 Candidatus Sulfomarinibacteraceae bacterium
AGCTTCTTCCCCGGTAACGCGGTGGAGTACTTCGTCTCGTACTACGACTACTATCAGCCCGAAGCTTACGTCCCGCAGACCGACACCTACATCGAGAAGGAGACCTCGATCAACGAGGAGATCGACCGGATGCGGCTGTCGGCCACCCGGTCGCTTTTCGAGCGGCGGGACGTGCTGATCGTGGCGTCAGTCAGCTGTATCTACGGGCTCGGCTCGCCCGAGGCGTACTTCGGCATGCTGCAGCTGTTCGAGCGCACCGTCGAGCAGCCACTCGAGGAGGTCCTCCGTCAGCTCGCCAAGATGCAGTACGAGCGCACCAACCTCGACCTCGCTCCCGGTACTTTTCGACTCCGTGGCGACCTGCTGGAGGTCTACCCCCCCTACGACGACACCGCGGCGAGGGTCTCGTTCTGGGGGGACGAGGTGGAGAGTATTGCCCGGATCGATCCTGTGACCGGCGGTGTCGTGGAGGAGCTGGACAGGCTCCCGATCTACCCGCGGACCCACTATGTGACGCCTCGCGAGCAGCTGCTGCGGGCGATCGAGAGTATCCGCGCCGAGCTCGACGATCGGCTGGTCGCGCTGCACAGTCAGGGCAAACTGTTGGAGGCGCAGCGGCTCAGCCAGCGCACGATGTTCGACCTCGAAATGCTCACCGAGCTCGGCTACTGCCAGGGGATCGAGAACTACTCCCGTCATCTCACGGGGAGAGCACCGGGCGAGCCGCCGCCAACCCTGCTCGACTACTTTCCCCGCGACTTTCTGTGCATCATCGACGAGTCCCATCAAACCGTGCCGCAGGTCGGCGGCATGTTTCATGGTGATCGGTCCCGCAAGCAGACGCTCGTGGAGCACGGGTTTCGGCTGCCTTCGGCGCTCGACAACCGGCCGCTCACCTTCGAGGAGTTCGTGGACCGGCTGCGCCAGGTCGTGTTCGTGTCGGCGACCCCCGGACCGTACGAGCTCGACACCTGTGACGGCGAGGTGGTGGAGCAGTTGATCCGGCCCACCGGGCTGCTCGACCCGGAGGTGACGATCCGACCGGCGCAGCACCAGGTCGACGATCTGCTGGCCGAAATCCGCAGCGTCGTGGAGCGCGGCGAGCGGGCACTCGTGACCACCCTCACCAAGCGCATGGCCGAGGATCTCTCCGGCTACCTGGCCGAGGTCGGGGTCCGGGTTCGATACCTGCACTCGGAGATCAACACCCTCGAGCGGACCGCGATCCTCGCCGATCTGCGGCGTGGCGAGTTCGACGTACTGGTCGGGATCAACCTGCTGCGCGAGGGGCTCGACCTGCCCGAGGTCTCGCTGGTGGCGGTGCTCGACGCGGACCAGGAGGGCTTCCTCCGCTCCGAGACGTCGTTGATCCAGACCATCGGGCGGGCGGCACGCAACGTCGCAGGCAAGGCGATCCTGTACGCCGATCGCGAGACCGGCTCGATCCGACGGGCGGTGGCCGAGACCGACCGCCGGCGTCAAAAGCAGGCGGCGTTCAACCTCGAGCACGGCGTCGAGCCCAGGACCATCATCAAGGACGTGGCGAGTCCCCTGCTGGCAATGGCGAACCTGGACTACTACGGACCCGGCGGCGGGCGACTCCGGGTAGCCGAGGACCGCGCCGAGGTCGACCTCGAGGACACCGCCTCGCTCAACCAGCTGATCGTCGAGCTGGAGAAGCGGATGCGCGCGGCCGCCAAGGCGCTCGAGTTCGAGGAGGCGGCACGGCTGCGGGATCGGATCCGTGAGCTGCGTCGGCAGCAGATCTTCAAGACGTAAACGGGTCGCCGAGGCGACCCGCAGTGATGGACGGGGCAGAAAGGAAGAGGCGTGGCCGCCACGGGGCAGGAAAGGGCGCACGATCCGCGGTGCGCGATCACCGCGGTCTGGTGGCTGATCTTCCTCGCCGGCCTCGTCGTGTCGCTGGCGATGGTATTTCGCTCTCAGGTCGAGGGCGACACGCTCAACATGCTGGCGCGGGGTTGGTACCTCGCGTTTGAAGGTGAGTGGCTGCAATTCGGTATGCCGACCTCGGCCGGGGGAACGTCTTCCGGAGGGTTCATCGCCTTGGTTGTCGGTCTGCCGCTCATGGCATGGGCCGATTACAGAGCACCGGCTGTGCTGGTGTGGCTCCTGGGTGTGGTCGGATATCTGGTCTTGGACAGGATCGTAGGTCGCGTACCGTTGCCGTCTGCGCGACTGTTGTTTGCGGTGTTCTACTGGCTCAACCCGTGGCGGATCCATTACACCAGTTTCTTGTGGAATCCGAACTTCATGTTCTTCCTGGGTGCTCTGCACCTCTGCGCCGGCTACAGCATGCGACGGACACCTCGGTTCTGGGCATCGTTGGTGTGGACGCTTATCGTGGGTTTCGGATTTCAGATTCACGCCAGCGCCGCGGTGTTCGGATTCATATCCGTGCTGTTGTGGTGGCGCGGCGTGGTCAGGGTGAATTGGTGGGGTGTGGCAGTCGGGTTGGCCGTGATCGCGGGGTCTCTCGTGCCATGGTTGATGACCATGATCGAGGGACCGGAGCTCATACCCGGCGAAACCGGGTTTCCATTCCGCAACCTTCTGTTCGTATATCCGCTTTTGAAGGGACTCATCTATCTGCTGAGATATCCATCGACCGCGCTGCCGAATCAGGTCTACGATCTGGATTTTTGGCCGACGGGCATCGCAGACGACCGGATGTCTGCTGCCGTCGCAACCGTGCTCGTCGCTACGGGCTGGATCACGGTCCTTGTGTCATGCGCATCCTTTCGGAGATTCCTACGTCGCTCGAGAGCTTTCTTGAGGAATCAGGATTGGTCGAGGTCCGACAGTCAATGGCTGCGCGGCTATCTGTTCTGGTCATTGGCGGGAGTTGCGCTGGCGTTTGCCTTTTCTCCGACCTCGGTCATGTTCTGGCAAGGATTTCCAGTGTTTCACGTGGCGGTGCTGGTGACGGTGTTGTACATGAGTGGGTTGGCACGAACGCGAAAAAGAGACCTGATCCGCCGCATTGTCACAGCGTACGCCGTGCTGATGTTGGCGGCAGCGTGTGTGATCGGAGTCGGGAGTACGCTTTTCCGAGGGCCGGGGCCGCCCGTTCGACAGGATCGTCCCTCTTCGTACGACGTCCGTCACCTACACATCAATGACCACCCGATGTACCACGATCTCGCAATCGTGGATCGCTGCGGATTGATGATCGTCGACCAAGGAGGCTGGGAGCCGGACATTTGGCGGGAGCAATTGGTGGAGCGTTGAAAACACGAGAATTCGGAATAAGGAATTCGGCAGACTTCCCCGTGCGGCTGTCCGACAATGTAGCGTGGTGCCACCGTTAAGGGAAAGTGGAACGACGGCCAGTCACATGGGGTCGCGAGGACTTGATGACCTCCGACTTTCGACTCACTAGAATTACGGGGCAGGGTGAAATCTCCAATCCGCAATGAGGTGGGGTGGGTTGGGCTACCCTCCACGCAAAAACACGAACGCCATGTAGGCAGCAAACGCGATCAGCATGATGCCGCCTTCGGTCCGGTTGATTCGACCGTCTCGCAGCACGATGACGGCCACCAGGAGCGTCGCCGCCATGAGGATCACGACATCCTGATGGATGACAAAACCGGGCACCCGGGTCGGACGAATCGTGAATGCGGTGCCCACGACCAGGCCGAGGTTGAAGATATTAGAGCCGAGGACGTTCCCGACCGACAGCTCGGCCTGACCCTTGAGTGCCGCTGCCACCGATGTGGCCAGCTCGGGGAGGGAGGTGCCGAACGCCACCAGCGTCAGCCCGATGACCGCGTCGGTGACCCCGAATCTACGCGCCAGCTCGATGCCGCCGTCGACCATCAGCTCGGAACCGGTGACCAGGACCGCGATGCCCACCACCGTCAACGCGAGGTGACGCATCGGATGGCCGGTGACGACGGTGCGAGTGGTCGAGTCGCGACGGGCCTGGCCGAGGCAGACGCCCATGAAGAGGGCGAAGATTACCAGCAGAGTAATCGCCACCGGGCGTTCGATGAGGCCGTCCCAGGCGAACACGAGCAGCACCAGGGCCGGGACCAATCCGAACACGAGATCCCTTCGCAGGATACGCCTGCCACCGACGACATGGACCGGAGCCAGGACGGCGGCGGTACCGAGCACCAGCAGCAGATTCATGATGTTGGATCCGACGGCGTTGCCGACGCTCAAACCGCCGCTTCCACGAAGTGCGGCGAGCACCGACACGGAGAACTCCGGCATCGAGGTGCCGAACCCGACAACTGTCAGGCCGACCACGAACGCGGACACGCCCAGTCGAAGGGCGAGTCTGGAAGCGCCGTCTACCAGCCAGGACGCACCCAGCCCCAGCATCAAGATGCCGCCTAGAACCATCAGCCAGGGGACCCACCAGGTCACGGTGGCATGCTAACACCGCGATTCACTGCGTGAATTGGTACGAACGATCCAGTCCGGTTCATATCTGTATGGGTCGTAGTGGGTGGTGCCCGTGCCCGTCTCCGTATCCGTCTCCGTGACCGATGTGGTGGTCCGAGATTGGGGGAAGAACGGAGACGGAGACGGACACGGAAACGGAGACGGTTTAAAACGGAATGCCGAAGGACAGGAAGAAGCGGCCCGCCTCTTCGCCGGGCTCGCGGTCCAGCTTCCAACCGTACTCCGCACGTAGCGGGCCGGCAGGTGTGTCCACCCGGAGGCCGATGCCGGCACCCCAGCGGAAATCCTCCAGGCGCACCGCAGACGGCTCTTCCCAGACGTTGCCGACGTCGACGAATGTCACGCCGGCAAACATCCCGGAGATCCGACGGGTGTACTCGAAGTTGATCAGCACCAGCGCATTGCCGCCGATAGGGTTGCCTTCCGGGTCCACGGTCTGGCCAGGGATGCCGAGGGTGTCGGTGTTGAACGCGCGGTGGGAAGACGCGCCGCCCGAGAAGAATCTCGTGTTGATAGGGACCTGCAGATTGGCCGGCACGCCGGTTTCTGATCCCAGCGGCTCGATGGCGCCAACGCGCACGCCGAAGGCACCGATCCCATCGAGCATACGGCGGTACAGCGAGAACCGACTCTGCAGTTTGAGGAACTCGGAGTCCGCCTGGAAGATCGGGAAGGCCCACTCGAGGGACACCGAGGTGAAGGTGCCGCGAGTCGGGACCAGGAGATCGTCGCGGTAATCCCACTCGAGCGTCGGCGTGATCGAGGCGATCAGTGCTTCCTGATCTTCGCGTTCGATGGGTTCGCCTTCGGGCTGGACGATCTGGTACTCGTATCGCCACCAGGTCCGAAACGGGCGCTTGAGACGGTCGCCGGCGTCAATCCAGAGCCCCCGGCGCAGCTGATCGTAGCCACGCTCCGGGTACTCCTCGAAGGTACGGTAGACCACCATGTACGCGGGGGCGTTCAGCTTCGGGACCCAGGGTTCTCGAACGCCGAACTGGTAGCGCTGCTCGCGAGACGAGAAGCGGACCTCGGCCGACACCGCATGGGCGCCCCCGAACAGGTTGAGGTGAGACCACCCGAGGGTGATTCGAAAGCGGTCGGTCTCGTTCCAGCCGACACCGAAGAGGTACGATCGTTGCCGCCCTTCCTCGCACGCGACGACGACTCCCCGCTCGGCACGGTGCTCCCGACCGGGCAGCGGCAACAGCTCGACTCTGCGGAACAGGCCGAGCGCGTACAGCCGCCGCTGCGCCTCGAGCATGCGGTCGCGCGCAAAGGGTTCCCCGGTGACCACACCGGATCTGCGAATGGTTCGTTGGACGACCCCCTCGTTGGTCTTGACGAGGCCGGCGATCACCACGTTTCCGATGGTGACGAACGGCCCGGGCTCGGCTCGCATCACGACCCTGGCCTCGCCCACGACCGACGTGTCGACGGTCGCCTCCACTCGTCCGTCGGGATAGCCGGTATCGGCCAGGATCAGCTCGAGCTGGCGGCGGGTCGTCTCCACCTGGCGCGGGTGCCACGGGGTTGCCTCTGACAGTCCGAGCTCGACCTGCTCGAGTCGTCCCGCCGACTCGACCGGCAGTCCCTCGATCCTGAGGTCGGTGAGCACCCACCGCTGACCCTCGACCACCGGGAACACCACCCGCACCGCATCGTCTCCCACCGCCTCGAGGATCGGCTCCCCAACCTCGACGTCGACGAATCCGTAGCTTCGGTAGGTGTCGGCCAGGAGCAGCCTGTCCTGCTCCAGGGTCGTCGAGCTTACCGTCTGACCACGAAAGCCACGCACCGGCCCGGGATGGACGACGACGGAGCTCAGCAGCTCCTGTGACGACACACTGTGAGCTCCGTCGACAACAACCTCTGCGATCCGGCGTTGCGCTCCCGGCGTGGCTTCGACCCACAGCACCGGTTGGATGTCGGTCTCGTCGAGCTGCACGGCCACCTCGGCGAGCAGGTAACCCTCGCCCTGAAGCCCCTCGATGATGCGTTCCTCCAAGGCCGCCGTCTGAGCGGGGTGGAGGTCCTCGACCGCCGGATCGGGGATCGCCCTCCGGACAAGCTTGTCGTGCTCGGGAGGCGTGTCAACCTCGAGCTGGTACAGCGGTCCTGGAACCGTTCCGACCTCGAGAGAGACCTCGGACTCTTCGATCTTCTGGTCGATTCCGATGACGTGGGCATCCCAGAAGCCGGCACCGCGGAGTCGTGCTTCGGTCTGGTTCCTGATCCTGGTGATGACCTTGGTGGTGAGACGGGTACCGGGTTTGACCTCGGGCCGCGCCTCGAGGGCGATCTCGGGGTCGTCGACGCCGGTGACCACGACCTCGCCGACCACCAGGGGTTCGCCGGTGAAGACCTCCACCGTGAGGCGTACCGTGTTGCTGGCACGCGTGTAGTCGAGAAACGTGTCGACCCGTGCGTCGAAGAATCCTCGGTCCTGCAGCCGCCGCAGGACTCGCCGTTGTGCCGCCTCGATCTCACCGGTGGTGACCCTGGTACCCGGCTCCAGCTCGAGCCACTTCCGGATCCTGTTCTTCAATATCGGCTTGCGGACGCGGACGTCCACCGCTGAGATTTCGGTTCGGTTCCTGATCTGCACCAGCACGTGCAGGCCGTCGGCGCGCTCCTCACCCTCGACTCGGAGCCACTCCACGTCGGCCCGCGCGAACAGGGCGTGGATGGTCTCCCGGAGCTGGCGGAGATCGACGGGCTCGCCGACTTGGAGTCCGAGGAGCTCGACCACGGCCTCGGAGTCCACTGGACCGTCACCCACGACGGCGACGGACGCGATCGGCGGCTGCTCGGCAAATCCGACGACCGAAAGCATCAGGTACAGGATCACCGCCACCCACCGAACCGCAGCTGCATCGGGAAGGCGGCGCGGTGTGCGGGTTCGACCGTGACGGGACGCGGCGGTCGGCATGTCGGTGGCGGTCGCTGTGCTCATGGAGTCAGGTTCAGTAGGGCCGCCGAAGCTTGAGATCGACGCCGACCGAGCCGTCGATGGCTCGGGAGGCCTCCACGAAGAGCCCCGGTGCCAGGTACCAACGGCTCACGACCACCGCTTCGCGCTCGGCCGAGAGGTTCGATTGAACGACGAATGTCCAGGCGGGGCTGAGCTGCTTGACCGCACTGACACGGGCCGTGGGGTTGCCCGTGGACGCCTCGGTGAATGGGTCGACCCGCACCTGGTCAATGGGCAAGACCATGCCCGCACGCCGTTGCAGCTCGGCAGTGATCTCACGGGTGAGCATGGACGACGCGAACCCGACCCCCATCGCACCTCGGCCGAGGGTCGGATCACGGTATCCGACGCCGAGCAGCGAGTAGACCTCGTCCTCGGTGAGTGGTGGGTTGGAGGACACGGATGGTACCAGCCGATCCGGGGTCCCGGTGATGCGGACCGTGATCTCGTAGTTCTGTACCCACGTTCGTGCCTGGAGCTCGATGAACGGCTCGTTGGTGGACGGATCGGAGAAGGTCAGAGACCCCCGCTCGAGTTCGTATCGCACCGTCTGCAGTGTCACCTCCCCCCCCTCCTCGAACTCGACCTTGCCGACGATCTCCGGTCGGGATGTGGTTCCGCCGATGTCGACCGAAGCCGAGCCAACGAGGCGCACGAAAGGGTTGTTGATGTCGATCGTCTCGTCGGCCTCGACGTGGATGTCGAGGCGTGGACCGCCCTCGCGCGGTGGTCCGGAGGTTGTGGCGAACCAGTCGAGCAGCAAGGTGGTCACGTCGTCCTTCCGGCGCAACGCCGCACGGTCGACCGCGATGTCTCCGGACAGGTCGAGGCTGTCCGCCGGCCCAGCCAGGTGCCAGGAGCCCGAGAGGTGGGCGACGAGGCCCGGGAAGATCTCGTACCGAAGGTTGGAGATTGTCCCTGCGAGGCCGAGATCGACCGTCCGGTCGTAGTGCCTGAGCGTGCCCGTGCAGCGTCCGACACCCTGCATGAATCGAAAGTCGACACCCTCGAGAAGGATCGTGTCGGACGACAGCAATACGGTTCCGTTGATGCCGGACAGTATGGTGCGAGTGCCGGGCAGGCGGAAGGAACCCTGGCTGAGTTCGGCGAACCCGTCGAACAGGGGTCGATCCACTGTCCCGAACACGGTGACCTCGCCGCTGGCGCGACCGGCGGGCTCCCAGTCCGGGACCAGGAACCGGAGCAACAGTCCGTCCATGGTGCCCGAGAGATCGCCCTGGAGTGAGCCGTCAGGAGAGATCCTCCACCTTGCGAAGAGCTCGTCGCCCATGATCGCCACGTGCAGCGCTTCCGCGGTGAAACCCTGGTCCGATACGGTGAACGGTGCGGGCGACACAAGGCGTACGCTCCGGTCGGTGAGCAGGAGATCGAGCTCCTCCACTTGTCCGGTCATGGTCGGAAGCGCTCCCTCCGACCACTCCACGAAGAACACTGCGGACGCATCCCCCGACAGCGGCACCTGCGAGTTCGGGAACAGGGCGGACAAAAACCGCTCCATGGACTCGAGGTGGAGCTCGCCGTCCCCCTTCAACGTGCCGTCGGGCGCGCGTTCCAGCTGCGAGGTGACCGTCACGGAGTCCGCGAGCCTGCCGTCGATCCGGATGTCTTCAGGCTCGGCGTGGACCGTGAGACGCGTGGTCGGGCCTTTTACTTCGAAGTGTCCGGACAGCCGATCTTCCCGAGGGAGCAAGAAGTCCAGACTGACGTCTGCGGTGTTCCCCGCCAGGCGAACGGCGGTGTCCCCGAGGGCGGCCAGTGGCATCTCTGTCCAGCGCAGCGAGCCGCCCACGGTCTCGGTGGCCATATCCCACCATGTCGTTCCCTCCAGGCCGCCATCGAACTCGATGCCGCGCGCGTCGAATCGCCCGTCCGCCATATCTACCGACGCCAGCCCGTCACCGATCGGTTGGCCAAGGAGGATCGCGTCGTCGATGCCCACGGCCCACGAGCCGTGCGGCGACGCGAGTGGTCCCCGGAGACCTCCGGTGAACGATACCGATCCGTCGGCCTGCCCCTCCGCTCCGAGCCAACGAGCGATTCGGGACACCGGCAGCCGGTGGCCCCGCAGCTCGAGGTCGAGCTGCTCGGTGCCGGCGTTGGGGTGCCATGCGATGGAGCCCGCGACCTCCCCCTGACTTTCACCGACGCTGAATCGCGTCGGACCCAGGCGCAGCTCCGAGCCCTGGATGGTGGCGTCGGCGACCACCCGGTCGAGCTCGATCGGCGGCAGCAGCAACGGATGGGCGTCGAGTCGAACACCAACGGCCAGCTGGTTCCACGGACCGCTCAACGTGACATCGATGTCGCCGGTGCCGGACACCCAATCGGGCAGGACCTGGCTGCCCGTCCACGTGTTGACCAGGGTAACCACCTCGTCGAGGGACGCCGGAGAGGCGTGGACGGACCACGCCGGCTCCCAGCTGCCGAAGGTGAGTGGCCCCTGCCAATCTACCGTTGAGCTCCCGAGCTTCAGGTCCTCGGCTGAGAAGTACAGCAATCCGTCGGGGCTGATCTCGCAGTACACCCCGCCGGCCACAGGGGTGCCGACAGTCAGCGGTGTGAGGGTGGCGATGCCGTGACCCTGCGCCTGCCCCTTCTGGATGGCCCGACCATTCCACCTCAGCTCGGCGTCGGCCGTGAACCTGGCTGCGAGCTGGGCGGGAGGCACGTCGAGGTCACGGAGCAGACCTTCGAGTAGGACTTTCTCGGCGTGCAGCCGGAGGCTGTGGGGACGGGTAGGACCCTTGAGATGGGTCAGGCCGTATGAGCCGGTCAGCGATCCTCCGTGGTAGAGCGCATGATCGAGCGACCCCCTCAGCCCGTCGCGCTCCACCACGAGTCGGGCGCGCAGTTGCTCGAGTGGGAATCCTGCTGCCTCGACCCGATCGGACGCCAGCTCGAGCCGGACGATCTCCTCCCGCTTTGAATCGAGCTCGGCGGACACCTCGACGACACCTCGCAGGTTGTCGTGGCCACGTACGATGCGGTCGAGTCGCTCGAGATCGACGGTGCCGGCGGCGGTGAGACGTCCGCCGTCCGCGGCATTCACGAGGCCGGATCCCTGGAGTCGGACGCCGTCGCCGTCAATCTTCAGCGTCGGGACCTGGAGCCCGTCGGTGACGTTGACTCTCGCTCGAATCGACACCTCCAGAGGCTCGATCCCTCGGGCGTCGAGCCGTGCGCGGTCGACCGAGATGTGACCGCGGGGGACATCGTCTTCGGTCGTCCATGCAGCGTCGAGCCCCCCGAGCGTGAGCTCGATCTTCCCCGGCAGGTCGGTGCCCTCGAACGACAGGTCGTGCAGATCGAGGTGGCGGACCACGACCCGCACCTGAGCCGCCCGCTCACGTCGAGGTGGGCGCTCGGGCAGCCCCTCGAGCCGAATCCGGACGCCGTCGGCCGCGACTGTCCCCAGCTCCAGAGTGCGACGCGCGATGCGCAGCTTGGCCAGGTCGACCTCCAGCCGATCGACCTCGGCTTGGACCTGCCCTGCAGCGACGGTGACGTCACCGAGGACCACGCGCGGCGGGAGGTAGCCCCACCCGAGGGAGCCCACCTCGAGATCGAGTCCGAACGTGTCGGCGGCCGTCTCGAGCCAGCGGATCGCGGTCTGGCGCGAGTACGGCCCCTCGATCATGCGCTGCACCAGCAGCACGAGGCCGAGCACGAACGCGATGGCTGCCAGCACGGCGATGACCGTGCGTCGGAGGTGGCGGTACCTCACCCGCGCCTCTCCCCCCACTTCAGCTTGTGATGGAGAACCTGGAAGTACGACCGGTTCGGCTCGGTGATCAGTTGGATCGGTTCAGGGCACCGCTCGATCCGAACCAGATCGCGGTCGCTGATCGGGAAACCCTGCTGGCCGTCAAGGGTGAGATATACCTTTTCCGCCGGTCCCTCGAGGCGAATCTCCACCACCGAATCGAGTGCCAGCACGATTGGCCGATTGGTCAGGGCGTGGGGACAGATCGGGGTCACGGCCATGGCGTCGAGGGTCGGGTACAGGATCGGTCCACCGGCCGAGAGGTTGTACGCGGTCGATCCGGTCGGGGTCGACACGATCAAACCATCCGCTCGGAAGTGACTCACGAACGTGCCGTCGACGTGAACGGAAAGGACGATCATGCGTGCCAGCGCACCCTTGTTGATGACCGCGTCGTTCAGGACCCGGGCGGATGTCGGCTCGTGGTTGGACGAAGAGATCGTGACCTGGAGCCGCTCGCGTCGCTCGAGGTGGGCCGTTCCCTCCAGTGCCTTGGCCAGCATCGGGAAGAGGCTGTCCGCAGAGTGCTCGGTGAGGAATCCGAGCGATCCCATGTTGATGCCGAGCACGGGAGTGTCACCGATCTCGTCCCGGGTCACCGAGAGAAGCGTGCCGTCTCCGCCCAGCACGACGATGAGATCGACCTGGGACGCCAGACCGGCGCGGTCGACGCTGCCATCGCAGCCGAACGCGGCGCACGACTCGGTGTCCACGACGGGATCGATACCGAGCCGCTCGAGTTCTGCGATCAGCTGCCGGCCGAGCTCTGCGGCCTCCGGGCTGGTGGTCTTCACGACCACCCCCACGCGACGGATGTCAGGTCTCGACACCGCGCTCTATTCTATCGGTTTTCATCGGAACCTAACCCGCATTCTGCCCGTGCAGTTTGACCGGGTGGAGGGGAACCTGGCGACGAGGTACTGGCAAGAACCGTATCCGTGCCCGTTTCCGTATCCGTATCCGATACCCGCACGGTCTTTGCGGACACGGAGACGGATACGGATACGGAGACGGATACGGGCACTCACCTGGGTCGGCCGAACCGGCGAGCGGAAGACCCGGTGTATCCGGGAACGGGAACGGGTACAGGAGCAGGGACGTCTGGTTGTCGACCTGACTCGAGGGGACACGCGTCACCAAGCGTCTCGCCGCGCTACGGGAGGACCACAAAAAAACCTGAACAGGATCCGCGCGCGATCCCTCCCTGTGGTGAGCCGCGTCGAAGCTCGTACGGACACCACATGTGGTGGAGCTGTCCATTCCCGCTACAACATGTGGTGGTGACATCGAACGCCGCCAAAGAGCCGCATCGTGCCCGCCGGCACGTGACGTATCTCACTGTTGGCCAAAGCCCTTGACACTTCGGCTCAAGCCCATCATCATGGGGTGGTCAGAAGTGGTCCAATAGGGTCTGAAGTGGAAAATTCTCTTTGAACAAGGTCACTTCGGTCAGCCGAGGGGGCAGGGTGGAACGTTTCAGAGGCGGGTTCCCAGCAACCATCGATGTCAAGGGGCGGGTCAAGCTCCCGGCCAAGCTCCGTGAGCAGCTCGAGGGGGACTACGGCCGTGAGGTGTTCGTGTGCTCCTTTTTCCCGCACGAACTGCGAATCTACCCGTTGCCGGTCTGGGAGGTGATCGAGGAGCGTCTGCTCAGCAAGCCGGCAATGAAACCTGCCGTGCTCAAACTGATCGAACGCGTCAACTACGGTCAACTCCTGGAGCTCGACGACCACGGCAGGATCATCGTTCCAGTGCTGTTGCGGGAAATGGTAGAGGTCGACGGAGAGGTGGTGATCTCGGGCCGGATCAACCATCTGGCGATCAACCGTCGGTCGAGAGCGGCCTCGATTCTCAAAGAGGAATCGTTGAGCGATGAAGAGCTGGAGGAGCTGGCTCAGCTGGAGCTGTGATGGAGGACGGCGGTGTGCGCGGACCATGTGCCAGTGCTGTGCGACCAGGTGGTCGAGTGGCTGCGGCCGTGCGCTCCCGGCCTGCTGGTCGACGCCACTGTCGGCGCCGGCGGGCACGCTGCGGCGCTGCTGGATGTCGAACCGGGCTTCCGACTGCTCGGGATCGATCGTGACCCCGAGGCGGTGGCGACGGCGCGGCGACGACTGGCACCTTACGAGACCCGTTTACAGCTCGTCCAGAGCGCCTTTGACGACCTGCCAGAGCTCCTGTCCGAGCTCGACCTGCCGCGACCCTCGGCGATTCTCGCGGATCTCGGGTGTTCGTCGCTCCAACTCGGTGACGGAAAACGGGGATTCTCGTTTCTGCTCGACGGTCCCCTCGACATGCGTATGGGCGGTGACGGGCCGACCGCAGCCGATCTGGTCAACGGTGCGTCGGAGGACGAGCTGGTGACGGCGCTGAGAGAGTACGGCGAGGAACGCAGAGCGCGTGCCGTGGCGCGGGCAATCGTCAGGGAGCGCCGCCGGTCGCCAATTCTGACCACGGGCCAGCTGAGCTCGCTGGTCGAGCGGGTCGTGGGTTGGTCGCAAGACCGGCGCATCCATCCGGCGACCCGGGCCTTTCAGGCGATCCGGATCGCGGTCAACGACGAGCTGGGTCAGTTGGATCGTTTTCTCGAACCGGCCGCACGGTCGCTCCGGCCAGGAGGCAGGCTGGCGGTGATCTCCTTCCACTCGCTGGAGGATCGGCGGGTCAAGCACACTCTGCGCCGCCTCGAGGGTCGATGTGTGTGTCCGCCGGAGCTGCCCGAGTGCCGCTGCAGCCCCGAGGCGGTCATACGAGTTCTGACCCGGCGGGTTGTGCAACCGAGCGCCGACGAGGTCGAAGCCAACCCTAGATCGAGGTCGGCGCGGTTGCGGGTAGCCGAACGGCGGGGGGAGGTGTGACCGTGGACCTTCCCATCACGGGGCCGTCCAACAGGTTTCTCACGCCGCAGCGTGACCGCCGCTGGCCGCACGTGTTGAGTGGGGTGCTCCTGGTGTCAGGGGTCGTGCTGACCGCGCTGTTCCTCGTGGGCTGGCCCAGGCTTCGGAGTACCACGATCCACTACGAATTGATCCGGCTCCGGTCCGAGGTGGAGATGCTCCAGCGTCGAGAGCACTCCCTTCGCGTAGAGCTCGAGCAGGAGCGGAACCCGGTCAGGGTCGGCGAACGCGCGGAGCGGCTCGGGATGCGTCCCGCAGGTGCGGGCGACCTGGTGGCTCCCCGGCTCGACGGCGGGACACCATGAGCACGAATCGATTCTGGGTCGTGGTTGCAGGCCTGGCGCTCGTGGCAGCTGGAGTGGCAGCCCGTGCCGTTCAGATCATGGTGATCCAGCACCCGTTGTGGGAGCAGCGCGCCCGACGACAGCACGAGCGCGTCATCTCGGTCCCGGGTCCACGGGGCAACATCGTGAGCGCTGACGGCTACGTGCTCGCCACGTCCGTCGATCGACTGGCGGTACAGCTCGACACCCAGCTGCTCAGCTACCCGGACCTCTTCGTGGGCGCGGCCGCACCCTTGCTCGGGGTGCCGGAAAGCGAGCTCAGAACCCGGGTTGAGACCGGCCCCAGGGTGATGTGGCTGGTTCAGCGGGCGGAGCGAGCTGCGGCCGAGGCTATCCGATCGCTTGCTCCGGATGCGGTAGTCCTGGTGCCGGACGCGGAGCGCATCTACCCGATGGGGGCGCTGGCCGCTCCGGTGGTCGGGTTCGTCGGGCGGGAGGAGCTGCAGACCGTCGGCAGGGCAGGGTTCGAGCATCACTACGATGCCGTGCTCGGTGGCGAGCCGGAGTCCTACCTGGCGGTGAACGACGCTGTCCAGAGGCGAATTCGACTGCAACGAACCCGAGCCGGCCACGCGGGCTACGACCTCGAACTCACCCTTCGGGCTCGCCTGCAGGCGGTGTGCGAGGCCGAACTGAGGCGAGCCCTCATCGAGCAGCGAGCCCGGGGTGCTTCGGCGGTGGTGATGGAGACGCACACCGGAACGGTGCTCGCCCTCGCGTCGCTTCCCTCCTTCGATCCCGCATCGCCGGGCTCGGTCCCGCCGGGGAACTGGCGGCTGCGTCCGGTACAGGACGCGTACGAGCCGGGATCCCTGGTGAAACCGATCGTCGCGGCCGCGGCGCTGACCGCCGACGTGGTGCGCCCGGGCGAACGATTCGACTGCCGGAATCGTGGAGCTCGGGTGGCGGGTCGTTGGATCCGGGATCATGCCGACCCCGGGCTCTACAGCCTCGACGAGATCGTGGTCGCCTCTGCCAACGCAGGCATCATCCAGGTCGGTGAACGGGTTCCGCCGCAGACGCTGTGGCGCAGCTTTGACGCCTTTGGCTTCGGCCACCGGACCGGTGTCGGTTATCCGGCAGAGACGCGCGGAATCCTGGCTCCCCCCAATGAGTGGTCGAAGCTGAGTCGAGCATCTCTGGCGCTCGGCCAGGAACTGACCGCGAGCCCACTGCAGGTCGCAGTCGCGTACGCGGCTATCGCCAACGGGGGTTGGCTGATGAGGCCGCGTCTGGTGAGTCGGGTGATCGGCCAGCAGGACAGCCTCAACACCGGTCAGCGGTGCCGCTCGCGGGTGCTGGATGAAGCTCTCTGTAAGCGCCTGTGTCGCATGTTGGAGGACGTGGTCTCGACCGGGACCGGTGAGCAGGCCAAGCTCGCCGGCTTCAGGGTCGCCGGCAAGACCGGTACCGCACAGCGTGCGGTCAACGGCACCTTTGACGACGAACACCACATCGCGTGGTTCGCGGGTTTTCTGCCACATTCGGGTCCGAGCATCGTCATCGTTGTAGCTATTGAGGATCCGAGAACGGACTTCTGGGGGTCGACGGTGGCCGCCCCGGTGTTCGCACGCATAGCCGAGGCTGCGGTCTGCGAGCTGGGCCTCGCGCCGGAGAGCGGTGAAGGTGACGCGACGGTCGGAGGATTGACGTGAGGCTCGGCGAGCTCACCGACCGTCTGACCGGAGGCCGCCTCATCGGAGATGGCGGGCGAGCGGTGGCAGGGATCACCCACGACTCGAGGCGGGTTCAGGAGAACTGGATATTTGCAGCACTGCCCGGCCAGCACGCGCACGGTCTCGAGTTTCTCGATGGCGCCCTGGCCAACGGGGCGTGCGCGGTGCTGACCGATCGCGCCCGCCCCTCCGGCGTCGATCTGCCGTGGATCGAGGCCCGCGTACCGCGGAGGATGATGGCCGAGGCCGCGTGGCTGCTCGCCGGCAACCCCCAGCGTGAGCTGCAGATGGTCGGCATCACCGGCACCAACGGCAAGAGTACGACCACCCATCTTCTGAGTCTGATCTTCGAGGCTGGCCGACGGCGGGGTGCTTTCATGGGCACGCTCGGATACTACTTGCCGAGTGGCGAGCGGCTGTCGGCCGATCGCACGACCCCCGAGGCAACCGACCTCGCACCCCTGTTGCGCAGGACCGTGGCTGACCGGGGGCGGGTGGTGGCGATGGAAGTGTCGTCGCACGCCCTGATGATGGAGCGGTTGGCAGGCTTGCGTTTCCAGGTCGCGGTCTGGACCAACCTGTCCAGAGATCACCTCGACTTCCACGGCGACATGGAGAGCTACTTTCGTGCGAAACGGCGCCTGTTCGAAGAACATCTGGCGGAGGACGGCCGCCGGGTGTTGCCGGTGGACGACGAGTGGTGTGCCCGCCTGCTCGAAGAGCCGCGCGCGACCGACGTTTCCTGGGGATTGGGCCGGGGAACGGTGCACGCGCGAGAGGTCCGTGCCGACCTCGACGGCACCGCATTCGAGCTCGTGCTCGGGGACGAGGTGGTCCAAGTACGGTTGCCGTTGATCGGCGTGCACAACCTGCGCAACGCTCTCGCCGCAGCCGCTGCCGGCCGCGCTGCCGGCGTCGGATCGGATGCGATACGCCGCGGTCTCGAGCTGGCACGACCACTGAGCGGGCGGCTGGAGCCAGTCGCCGACGTTCGGGGATGCCCGGTATTCGTGGACTATGCCCACACCCCGGGTGGGCTGCACACCGTGCTCGAGGCGCTGCGCGAGATCACAGATCGCCGGCTGATCGTCGTGTTCGGAGCCGGTGGCGACCGCGATGTCGGTAAACGGGGACCGATGGGGTCCGCCGTCGGCGAGTTGGCGGACGTTGCACTGGTGACGTCCGACAATCCCAGGTCGGAGGATCCGGCGCGCATCGCGGCCGCCGTCGCGGAGGGAGTTCGGGCGTCCGGTGGCCAGCCGTTGGTGGAGCTGGATCGCCGCCGGGCAATCGCGTCAGCACTCGACCTGGCGGATGAGCGATCTCTGGTGCTGGTCGCGGGGAAGGGGCACGAGGCGACTCAGACCATTGGTGGACAGCAGCTCCCGTTTTCGGATCAGAGTGTCATTCTGGAGCTGATCGAGGGGGTCCGGTGCGCCTGACCACGTTCGAGGCTGCCCGCATCGTCGGGGGGACAGTCGTGGGGTCGGGCGAGGTAATCCTGACAGGCGCCGACGTGGATTCGCGTCGAGTGGGTCCGGGCGACCTCTTCGTGGCGCTCCCGGGGGCACGACACGACGGGCACGAGTTCGTCGGCCAGGCGCTGGCAGAGTGCTCGGCCGCGCTGGTGAGCGAACGATCGGAACTGGAGCAGCCACCGTCCAACCGTGCTTTGATTCGGGTCCCCGATCCACTTGCCGCGTACTGGGAGCTCGCCCGGTGGAACCGTGGACGGCGGTCGATGGAGATCGCGGCCGTCACCGGATCGGTGGGCAAGACAACGGTCAAGGACTTTCTGGCCCAGTTGATGTCCGGTGTCCGCCGTACCGGCCGTTCGGAGGGGAACCGCAACAACACCCTGGGCCTCCCAGGCCAGCTTCTGTCTGCGGCGGAGGACGTGCAGCTGTTCGTCGCCGAGGCCGGAATGAGCAGCCCGGGAGAGCTCGAAACTCTGGGCGGCATCCTGCAGCCGCTGCGCCTCGTGCTGTACACGCGGATCGCTCCGGTCCACACCGAGTTCTTTCCGGATCTGGAAGGCATCGTACGGGCCAAGGCCGAGCTGCTGCCATATCTGGAACCGGGTGGAGACCTGGTGATCAACGGGGACGACACGCGACATCGGTTCTTCGCCGGGGAGTTCTCGGGAAGGGTGCTGCGGTACGGTGGTGCGGACGGCGACTCCAACATCGAAATAGTCGAGGACCGAGGTCTGGTCGGGGCGGTGTGCGAGCTGAGCTTGCCCGACGGGCGGACGCGGGTGGAGTTGAAGGTGCCGGGCCTTCACCAAGTCGAAAATCTGCTCGCGGCTGCCACCGCGGCGTTCGCACTGGGGGCCGACCTCCACCAGGTGGGAGCCGCGGCCGCCGAACTCAAGGCGGCACCACACCGGGGGGAGGTGCTCCTGCTGAGCGGTGGCGTGACCCTCGTCGACGACTCATACAACGCCTCTCCGGTCGCGGTGGAACGGCTGCTGGAGCTGCTGCGGAAGGCACCGGGAAGGAAGGTCGCGGTTCTCGGCGAGATGTTCGAGCTGGGCGAGCTGACGGACGAGGCGCACCGGCGGGCGGGCCGGCAGGCTGCCACCGCCTGCGATGTACTGCTGGCGGTCGGTGGCGATTCTGCCCGATTGCTGGCGAATGCCGCGACTGCCGCGGGGTTGAGCGCCGTGCGCCATGTGCCGGACTCGGAGGCGGCGACCGAGATTCTCAAGGAGCTGCTCGAACCCGGAGACGTGATGCTGGTCAAGGGATCACGCGGGGTCGGCCTCGATCGCACCGTGGGCGCGCTGGTGCGGGGGGAAGCGGCCTGATGCTGTACTCCCTCCTGTATCCGCTCAGTGAAACCTGGATCGGGTTCAACGTTTTTCGATACATCACCTTCCGAACGGGCCTGGCGATCGCGACAGCATTTTTCGTGAGCCTGGTCGTCGGCCCGTGGTTGGTGGCCCGGCTGCGCTCGCTGCAAATTCGACAGGCGATCCGCGATGAGGGGCCGGAGCACCACCAGAGCAAGGCGGGGACGCCCACCATGGGAGGATTGCTGATCGTCGGCAGCTTCACTCTCGCGACTCTGCTGTGGGCAGACCTGTCCAACGCGTACGTTTGGACCGTGCTCGGCGTCACGCTCGGGTTCGCCGCGGTTGGTTTCGCCGACGACTGGATCAAGGTCCGGTCGGGCCGCAACCTCGGCTTGACGGCCCGACAGAAGTTCTTGCTGCAGGTGCTGGTGGGCCTCGCCGGTGGTCTGGCCGCGCGGATGGTGGCCGAGCCCGCACCACACGCTGGTGCGCTCGCGTTGCCGTTCCTCAAAGACGTGCTGCTGCCGCTCGGGTTTGGATACCTGCCGTTCGTGGTGCTCGTCCTTCTCGGCGCTTCCAACGCGGTCAACCTGACCGACGGGCTCGACGGGCTCGCGGTTGGGGCGATGGCGATCGCGGCGAGCACCTACACGGTGTTCGTGTACGTTGCCGGCCACGCCCGGATTGCCGAGTACCTGCGGATCGTGCCGGTGTCCGGAGCGGGCGAAGTCGCAATCTTCACCGGTGCGGTGGCCGGGGCCGCGCTCGGTTTCCTGTGGTTCAACTGCCACCCGGCGCAGGTGTTCATGGGCGATGTCGGCTCACTCGCCCTCGGCGGTGGCATCGGAATCGTGGCCGTGGTGGCCAAGCAGGAGGTGTTGCTCGTCCTGGTAGGCGGTCTGTTCGTGATCGAGGCGCTCTCGGTTTTGATCCAGGTGACGTCGTTCAAGCTGACGGGCAAACGGGTGTTCCGCATGGCACCGTTGCATCACCACTTCGAGCTCCTGGGTTGGCAGGAAACCCAGGTTGTGGTGCGGTTCTGGATCATCTCGGTGGTGTTCGCCCTCGCCGGGCTCGCCACGCTGAAGCTGAGGTGATGATGGGGTCGAGCGCACCATCAAGAGTATTGGTCGTCGGGCTGGGTCGATCCGGTCTCGCGGCGGCGCGCCTCGCGGCCCATGACGGTTCCGAGGTCTGTGCCACCGATTTGCGGTCGGAACGGGACCTCGGCGAGGTCCTCCGCGAGCTCCCGGAGGGGACGCGTCGATATCTCGGCGGGCACCCATCCAGTGCTCTGGACGGCATCGGCTTGGTCGTGTGCTCGCCGGGAGTGGCGCCCAGCGCGCCGATCCTCGCCGACGCGCGTCGTCGTGATATCCCCGTGGTCACCGAGGTGGAGTTCGCGTGGCGCCATCGAACGGACCGGCCCATGGTGGCGGTCACCGGCTCCAACGGCAAGAGCACCGTCACCGTGTTGGTGGCGGCGATGCTGAGTGAGAGTGGGGTGACGGCGGCCGCCGGTGGCAACCTCGGAACCGCAGCCTGCGAGCTGGTCCTGACCGGTGGTTGGGACTGCTGGGTGCTGGAAATCTCGAGCTTCCAGGCCGAGCTGCTGACCGAGATGCGTCCCTCGGTCGGCGTCTTCCTCAACCTCAGCCAGGACCACCTCGAACGGCACCCCGACATCACGAGCTATCTGGCGGCGAAACGGAGGCTGTTTTCGTTCCAGACGAGCCGGGATGCGGCGGTTCTCAACGCCGACGACGCGGCAGTGTCGGAAACCCCCTCACGCGCCCGACGCCTGCTGTTTTCGCTGGAGAGGTCGGCAGATGCATGGCTTGACGGCGAGCTGTTGCGACTGGGCGATCAGATCCTGACCGAGCGGTCGAAGTGTTCCCTCGGCGGCATCCACAACGTGACCAACGGACTGGCTGCCGCGCTCGCGGCCGTCGAGCTCGGCGCGACGACGGAGGGCGTGGCCAGGACCCTCGAGACGTTTCGCGGACTCAGTCACCGGCACCTCACGGTGTTCGAGCAGAACGAGGTGCGGTGGGTCGACGATTCGAAGGCGACCAACGTGGGGGCCACGATCGCAGCGCTGCGTGGTTACCCCGAGCGATCGGTGCATTTGATTCTCGGCGGCCAGGCCAAGGGGCAGGACTTCGAAGCGATGATTCCAGAGGTGAAAAGGAGTGCGGCACGGGTGTACGTGATCGGCATCGACGGGCCTTCGATCGCGGCAGTGCTGGCCGACGCCGCACCCATCGAGGACTGCGGCACGCTCGAGGAGGCAGTCATGCGGGCGCGCCGCGAGGCACGACCGGGGCAGTGGGTCTTGTTGGCGCCGGCATGTGCGTCCTTCGATCAGTTTTCCGGCTTCGCTCAGCGAGGAGAAAAGTTTGCCGCTTTGGCGCGAGAGGAGGGAGCCCGGTGCCCATAAGGCAACGGTTTGATCGCCTCCTGCTGGCGGCAGCCGTGCTCCAGATGGCGCTCGGCCTAGCCCTCCTCGCGTCCGCCTCCTGGGTCGTGGCGAGCGAGAGGTACGGGCGGCCCGACTCCTATTTCGTCACGTGGCAGGCCGCGGCAGCCATGGTCGGCCTCGGCCTGCTGGTCATCAGCATGCACCTGCGGACCGAACTCCTGACCGAACCCCGGCTGGCGAGGCTCGGTGTGGCGTCGAGCTGGGTCCTGCTGGGGGCTGCATTCATGATGCCGCCGGTGGCGAACACCTATCGGTGGCTCTCGATAGGCGGCATATCGTTGCAGCCGTCGGTGCTGGCACGGTTCGCGATCGTCGTGTTCGCAGCGGTCGAGCTGGCGCGCGCACAGCGGGAGGGCTGGCCGACCAGACGTCTGTTGGTTGTCGGCGCTGTCGGGTTCCTCACAGCGGCCCTGATCGTGGCAGAGCCTGATCTCGGCTCCGCGACGCTGATCCTGGTGGTGTTGGCCGGGATGTGCTTCGTCGCCGGGCTGCCGTTGCGGACCCTGGCCGTGCCGGCGGCGATCGCGTTGGTGACCCTGATCGTAGCCGTTGTGTCTTCGCCGTACCGGTTGGAGCGGGTGCAAGCGTTCTTCGATCCCGAGATGGCCAGCGCCGCTGCCTGGCAGAGCTATCAGAGCCTGCTCGCCCTCGGCAGCGGCGGGCTGCTGGGTCTCGGTTACGGCTCAGGCCTGCAAAAGCTCTTCTTCCTGCCCGAACCCCACACCGACTTCATCTTCTCCATCGCCGGTGAAGAGCTGGGGTTGGTCGGCGTGTTGGCCTTGATTGGTCTGGCCGGAGTGATCGTCTGGCGGGGACTGAGCATCGCCCTCCGCCACCCCAGACCGAGCGGCTCACTGCTCGCATTCGGGCTCGCGTTCGCCTTTGCAGCGCAGTCGCTCGTCCACATGGTGGTGTGCCTGGACCTTCTGCCGCCGAAGGGCATTCCGCTGCCGTTGGTGAGTTACGGCAAGACCGACCTGTTGGTGACTCTGGTCTCGGTGGGTGTGCTGCTCAACCTGTCGCGGGAGGTGCCGCGGTGAGCGGGACGGTCGTGGTTGCTGGAGGGGGTACGGGAGGTCACATCTTTCCGGGACTGGCGGTCGTGCGAGAGCTGCAGTCGATGGGCGCGAAGGTCCACTGGCTGGGCGCCGAGCGTGGCCTCGAGACCGAGCTCGTCGACCAGCGGGGCGTGCCGATGACGCTGGTGGAGGTCGAGGGAATCCAGGAAAGGGGACCGGCGGCTGGGGCGCGGGCGGCCGGGATGCTGCCGAAGGCGGTGCTGAGGGCCGCCCGGCTGCTCTTGCAGCTCGAGCCGAGAGCCGTGCTCGGCGTCGGTGGGTACGCCTCCGGTGCGGGAGTCATCGCCGCCGGCTTCCTCGGCATTCCGTACGTGCTCCAGGAGCAGAACTCGGTGCCGGGTTTGACCAACAAATTCCTGGCTCCGTGGGCAGCGCTCATCTGCTGTGGCTTTTCGGACTGTCTCGCATCGTTCCCATCGCTGCCGGCCGAATGGACCGGGAATCCCGTCCGAGAGTCCTTCTTCGAGGTTCCCGAGGTGATGCCTCACGAACCCGCGACGCTGTTGATCCTGGGTGGCAGTCAGGGGTCCCTGTTCCTCAACCGCACACTGCCACGGGCGTTGGCCCAGCTGCGGGAGGAGGGGATCGAACCGACGGTCCGCCATCAGGCCGGGGTTCGGTGGGCTGACGTGGTTCGCACGAGCTATCGTGACCTGGGCGTGGAAGCAAAGGTGACCGCCTTCCTGGCCGAGCCGTGGGAGGCATTGACCGAGGCGGACCTGGTCGTGGCTCGATCGGGAGCATTGACGGTAACCGAGTTGGCGGCATCCGGGCGTGGAGGGCTGCTCATCCCGTTCGCGGCAGCCGCCGGTCAGCATCAGTTGATCAACGCGCGTTCGCTGGAGCGCGCGGGAGGGGCGGAGGTGCTGACCGAGCGCGAGGCCTCTCCCGAACGAGCGGCGGCGGTGCTCAGGCGGCTGCTCACCGATCGTGAACGACTGCAGAGCATGGGCCGGTGTGCACGCGGCGTGTCGCTGCCGCACGCTGCGAGACGAATCGCGGAGCGGGTGCTGGCGGTCGGAGGCGACGCATGAGGAGGCACCTGCATTTTATGGGAGTCGGCGGCGTCGGCATGTGTGGCCTCGCCGAGGTGCTGCTCGCCAGCGGCGCGGAGGTCAGCGGGTGCGACCTCGTGACGAGTCAGCGCACCGAGAGATTGGCGGCGCTTGGTGCAGCGATCTGCGAGGGCCACGATCCGTCGCATCTGCACGGTGTGACTACTCTGGTCGTCAGCTCGGCGGTGAATCGCGACAGCTCGGAGGTCGCCGCCGCTCTCGAGCATGAGATTCCGGTCGCGCGACGTTCGGAGATCGTAGGCGAGTTGATGCGTGGCAGCACCGGGATCGCAGTGGCGGGCACGCACGGCAAGACCACGACAACCGCACTGATCGGTCACCTGCTCGCCGAAGTCGGGGTCGACCCGACCGTTCTGGTGGGCGGGTACGCACGATTCATCGAGGGCCACGGGCGACTCGGAAAGGGAGGATTGCTCGTGACCGAGGCCGACGAGTACGATCGATCATTTCTCGATCTCGGTCCGGACCTGGCGATCATCACGAACCTCGAGCCGGAGCACCTCGATTGCTACAGGGACGCCGACGAGCTGCGCACCGCTTTTGCATCGTTCGCCAACCGCTGTGCAACAACCGGGGCCGTGATCGTGAGCGCGGACGATTCCGGTACGCGCGCGCTGAGACCGTTGTTGCGTCGCCGCGTCGTGACGTTCGGCCTTGACGAAGACGCCACGTTGAGGGCCGAAGAGGTTCGAGCCGACACGAATGGAAGCAGCTTCGCAGTAGTGGCGGGAGGCGAGACGCTCGGCTCGACGCGGCTACCTCTGCCCGGTCGCCACAACATCGCCAACGCGTTGGCCGCACTGGCAGCCGGGCTCGAGCAGGGCATCCCGTTTTCGGATTTGGCTGCCGCTTTGAGTCGTTTCGCGGGCGTGGCCCGCAGGTTTCAGGTTCTGGGCGAGCGACACGACGTGGTCGTGGTCGACGATTACGCCCATCATCCCACCGAGCTGCGTTCCGTGCTCGACGCCGCGCGGCAGGCGTTCCCCGGCCGACGGCTCGTCGCGGTGTTCCAGCCTCACCTTTTCAGCCGCACCAGAGATTTCGCAGAGGGCTTCGCCGACGCGCTCATGAGCGCGGAGATCGCCTTCGTACTTCCGATCTACCCGGCCCGAGAACAACCGATCTCCGGGGTGACGTCGAGGTTGGTTACGGACCGCGCCGTTCACCTCGGCCATCCCGGCGTGGTGTGCGCCCCAGGGCTGGACGAGTCACTCGGGCTGTTGGACGAGCTGACCCGTCCCGGTGACGTCGTGCTCACGATGGGAGCCGGAGATGTCCACCGGCTCGCGGAGATGTGGTTGGGGAGGGTCGAGGCATGAGCACCGCGTTTCTGCCCGATCGTTTCCGGCCGCGGCCGCCCCGCCGGCGTACCTCCCGGCCGTGGCTGGCGCTGGTGGCACTGGCGGCGGTTCCCCTCGTCATCCCGTGGTGGCGGGTCCAGGCTATCGAGGTGTACGGCTTCCCGGGGCTGCCGGTGACGGTCACGCGCTCGCTGGAGGATCTTGTCGGCTTGTTCCCGCTTCTGGTGGACCCGCAGTGGGTCCGGCAGCAGGTGGAGGTGTGGCCCGCGGTCGAGTTCGTGGATGTGAGGCTCCAGCTACCGGGGACGCTGGCGGTGACGGCGACCCAGGTCGCCCCCGTGGGGAGCCTGCCGATGGGAAGCGGCTGGCAGGCAGTGGCCGCCGACGGGACGCTTGCAGGTCCCCTGGCATCCCCTCACCCGCCGGTGCTGAGGGGTTTCTCGCACAGATCGCAGGACCTGCGACGGGCGCTCGAGGTGGCGCGGCGGCTCGCATCGGCGAGCGGTGGTCTGACCGAGGCGGTGAGATTCGTGACGCCGGCGGATTTCGAGGTGAAGGTACGGCTCGGCGACGGCTCGGCCGCGGTCGTGCACGTACAGCCGGAGGAAACGGCCGGTGAACGGTTCTGGTGTCAGCGTGCCCTCGAGGGCGATTCATCAATGCTGTGGGCGGACCTGAGGTGGGACGATCGGGTGGTCGCAGGGGGTGCGTGGTGAGCGACGAGCGAGCGTTGGTTGGCATCGACGTGGGCTCGTCGTCCGTGTCGGTGGTTGTGGGATCCCTCGAGGACGAACGGTTGGTGGTTCACGGCTGTGGGCAGGCGAGGCACGACGGCGCCCGCAAGGGGGTGATCGCCAAGCTCGACGAGGTGATCGACGCGATTCGGATCGCGTCGGAAGAGGCCGAAGCGATGGCATCGATCCCTGTGGAGGCCGCGTCGGTAGGGCTGGGAGGGGTCCCGATCCAGGGCAATTCGGCGACCGCATCGGTCCCGGTCACCGGCCGTGGCGAAACCGTGTCACACGACGACGTGACACGAGCGCTGACGGCCTGCGCCCAGGTGTCGATCCCACCGGACTACCGCGTGCTGGATATCATCCCGTGTGGTTTTGCCCTCGATGGACACGACGGCATGGAGCACCCGGTGGGGATGCCGGGGCGGCGACTGGATGCCTCCGCCTTTGTCCTCTACACCAACAAAATCCATGCTGAGACCGTGGAGCAGGCGGTGAACCGGGCGGCCGTCGTCGTACAGCAGCTCGCGTTCGAGCCGCTCGCTGCCGCTGCGGCGGTGCTCGATGAGGACGAACGCGACCTCGGATCCCTCTTGGTCGACATCGGATTCGCGACCACGGAGTGGGTCCTGTTGGCCGACAAATCGGTGGTCGCCAGCGGCGCCGTCCCGGTGGGTGGTCGGCACTTCACCAGTGATCTTGCGGCCATGCTCAAGACCACGACAGCAGCAGCGGAACACACGAAACGGACGGTCGGGGCCTCGCGTCATCGGGTGGCGGTCGAGGGCGGTGCGGTGGAGGTGCCAGCGCTCGGGGGCGATGGCAACCAGGTGCATCCTGCCTCGTTCGTCGTGGAGGTGTTGGTGGAACGCACGCGCGACCTTTTCATAGGTATCCACCGGAGTTTGGTGGAGCAGGGCTTGGATCGCGCGCCGAGGACGGGTATTGTTTTGACCGGCGGCGGGGCGCAGTTGGAAGGGCTGGTGGACGAGGCCGAGTCCATCTTTGGCCACAGGGTGCGGATTGGGTGTCCACGCGGGCTGGCCGGCCTGACGGAGCCGGTTTCCAGTCCCGAGTGGGCAGTCGCGTGCGGACTGGTTCAGCTCCAGCGTCGGCAGGGAGGCATGGCGGTTGTGACCAACAAGAATCGTAACGGGCTCCTTGGCTGGCTGAGGAACGCGTTCGGCGACATTTTCAATTGGGAGGTGGACCATGATCGAGTTTGACGACGGTGCAACAACTGGGCGGGCTCCAGACATCGAGCCGATTTCGGATGCCGATATGGGGATCTTCCTCGACGAGACCCCGCCACCGGCTCTGATCAAGGTGATCGGCGTCGGTGGCGGCGGGTGCAACTCGGTCAACAGGATGATCGAGGCCGGTCTCGGGGGCGTTGATTTCATTGCAGCGAACACGGATGCCCAGGCGCTCGCGAGCGCTGTCTCTCCCGTCAAGCTACAGCTTGGCCTCGAACTCACGCGCGGTCTCGGTGCGGGAGCCAATCCCGAGGTGGGCCGCAACGCGGCGCTCGAGGCGGACAAGAAGATCTTCGATCTTCTGGATGGCTCGGACATGGTCTTCATCGCGTGTGGGATGGGAGGCGGCACGGGCACCGGTGCGACACCCATCATCGCTCAGATGGCGCAGGACGTCGGCGCACTCACCGTCGCTGTTGTCACCAAGCCGTTCAGCTTCGAAGGTTCGAGGCGGCGTCAGACGGCGGAGGAAGGCATTCTGCAGCTCGGCGAACACGTTGACACCCTGATTACCATTCCGAACGATCGATTGCTCAAGTTCGTCGAGCGCAACACCAACTTCACCGAAGCGATGAGCATCGCCGATGACGTGTTGAGGCAGGCGGTTCAGGGCATAGCCGACATCATTACCGTGCCCGGGCTCATCAACCGCGACTTCGCGGATGTACGCACTGTGATGAAGGGCATGGGCCACGCCATCATGGGTATCGGGGTCGCCTCCGGTGAGCACCGAGCGGTCGAGGCGGCGCAGCAGGCGATCGCCTCTCCTCTGCTGGAGGAGACGTCGATCGACGGCGCGAGGGGCCTGCTCATCAATATCACCGGCGGCGACGACGTCACCCTCAACGAGATCAACGAGGCGGCCGAGATCATCACCGAAGGCGCGGATGGCGGAGCTCAGGTTCTCTTCGGCGCGGTCGTCGATCCGGCACGGGGCGACGAGCTTCAGGTGACTGTGATCGCCACCGGGTTCTCCGGTGCAGACCAGGTGTCTCACCTGCCTGTGGGCGATGCCGTGCCGGCCGTCTCGCCTCACGCGGAAGAGCCGAAGGCTGCTCGCGCCAGCCGGTTTTTCGTGCCGGGAGGACCGAACTCGGAGTACGGCATCAACCAGACCGACGACTACGAGATTCCAGCCATTCTGCGCAAGCAAATGGACTAGGAACGGGGCCGGGACGTCTCATGGACACGCTTTCGATATCGGGGATCTGCCAGCCATCGCAGGCAGGGCGGTGGGCCGCTCACGGGGCCACCTTGCTCTGTGAAAAGAACGAGGTGGCAGGTCTACGGTCGCGAAAGTCGCCTGTGAGCTACCCGGGTGAGACGAGGGAAATGTGAAGTAGGGCGTCATCGTGAGGGCGCCGTTGACCCCTCCCGCGCTGCCACCTCCCAGCGGGAGGGGTTTTCTTTCGTTTTTCCTCGTTTCACGCGGTGGAGCGTGAGACGATAACAGCCGAAGGTGGACTAAAATCGAGACATGGCCGATACATACCGCCTGATCACCATCCCCCCCAGTCACTTCTGTGAGAAGGCGAGGTGGGCGTTGGACCGGTACGAGGTGCCGTACGTCGAGCAATGCCACCCGCCGATCCTGCACTATCTGGCGACCCGCAGGGCGGGTGGCGGCCGCACCGCCCCGGTGTTGGTCACCGACGTGGGGGTGTTCGCCGACTCGACCGACATTCTGGACTTCGTCGACGGCCGCTTCGCCACGGACCGTCGGCTCTACCCCACAGAGGATCAGCAGCGTCGCGAGGTCACGGAGCTCGAGGAGCTTTTCGACACCAGGCTGGGCCCACACACGCGAAGGGTCGCCTACTTCCACCTGTTGGCCCACACTCGGTTACTGCTCGATGCGGCCCTCCATCGTGCCTCGGGACGCGACCGCGCCGTGTTCCGCGGCTCGTTGCCGCTGATGAAGCTGCTGCTCCGGCGCGGCATGAGGATCACGCCGGATGGGGCGGCGCGATCGCTCGAGCGGGTCCGTGAGGTCTTCGATACCGTTGGTCAGCGGTTGGCCGAGGGCCGGCGCTATCTGGTGGGCGAGCGGTTCACGGCCGCCGACCTCACCTTTGCCGCGCTCGCCTCGCCCGTTTTGCTGCCCCGGGGATTCGGTGCACCGCTGCCGTCGCTGGCGGAGCTGCCTGCGTCGGTTCTCCCATTGATCGAAGAGATGCGGGACACCGACGCCGGAGGGTTTGCCCAGCGGCTGTACCGCGACGAAAGATGACCGCCCGGGAGCGGACGCTCGACCTGCCCGGGCACCGGGTGGCTGCGATAGAGTGGGGACCGGAGGACGCGCAGCCGGTGCTCGCGCTGCACGGCTGGCTGGACAACGCGGCCAGCTTTGCACGGCTGGCGCCGATGCTCGAGAGTCTCCACCTGGTAGCTCTCGACCTCCCTGGTCACGGTCGTTCCGACGGGCTGCCGGCCGTGTGTTCCCGCCACTTCGTGGACTGGGTACCGGTGGTGCTCGAGGCCGCCGACGCCATCGGTTGGCAGCGATTCTCGCTGTTGGGCCACTCCATGGGCGCCGGGATCTCCACCCTCGTGCCGGCGGTGGCTCGGGAGCGGATCGAACGCCTGGTGTTGGTCGAGGGGATGGGCCCACTTTCCTCGCCGGCCGAGGGTGCCCCCGAGCAGCTCGCCAAGGCGTTGAGGTCAGAGGTCGTGATTGCCCTCAAGGAGCCGAGCGTACACCAGGACCTCGAGGCAGCGATCGCGGCTCGCATGAAGAACTCCGACCTCGATCACGCGTCTGCTCGACTGATGGTCGAGCGCGGTGTGGAGCAGATCGCGCGTGGGGTCCGATTCACCTTCGATCCCAGGCTCAAGACCAGTTCGAGGATGAGGCTGACCGAAGAGCAGGTATTGGCGTTTCTCGAGCGCATCGAGTGCCCGGTTCTCGCCGTGAGGGCGACGGAGGGCTGGCCGTTTCCGGAGCAGATCGTTGCGCGCCGTCTGGGCGCGATCGCCGACCTTCGGACGGCGCAGGTGGAGGGCGGACACCACGTCCACCTGACCAATCCCGAGCGTGTCGCGCCGCTCATTCGCGAGTTCGTCGGAGTCTGAGGCAGCGCCTTCGATGAGACGTGTGGATCGTTCCTGTACACATTGGAGATGCGGATCAGGACAGCACCGAGAGGTCACTCGCATCAACCGTGTCCGATTCCCACGAAGTTGACTCGGGCACGGAGACGGATACGGGAGCTCCTCCAGAGTCAGGTCAACGGGAGGGGACCCGGTCAGTTCGGCTCGCCGAGGCGGATTTGCAGGTCGCGTTTCTTGCCGTCCCGGTCGACGGTCACAGTGACCGTGTCACCGGTGCGCCGTTTCTCCAATCGCAGCCGCAGTTCTTCCGAGCTTCGAACCTTTTGACCATCAATGGCGAGGATGATGTCGCCGAGCACCACCCGACCGCGCCGATCCCGACGGGTCGGCTGCAGCCCGGCCGCATCTGCTCCGCTGCCCTCGACGACGTTGAGGACCAGCACCCCCTGGAGCTGCCGGTTGACGTTGGCCGGCGCCAGTTCGATGCCGATGGTCGGTCGCCGGATCGAGCCGTAGGCGATGAGGTCCGGAACCACCCAGTTCACGGTGTCGACCGGTATCGCGAAGCCGATCCCCGCATAGCCTCCCGACGGGCTGACGATGGCGGTGTTGACACCGATAAGCAGGCCGGCGCTGTCGAGTAGTGGACCGCCGGAGTTGCCGGGGTTGATCGCGGCGTCGGTCTGGATCACGTCCCTGATCGGCACCCTGGACAGCGATTCGATTTCGCGGCCGAGCGCGGAAATGATCCCCGTGGTGAGGGTCTGGTCGAATCCGAAAGGATTGCCGATCGCGAGCACGGTCTGGCCCACCTTGAGGTCGTTCGAGGTGCCGATGGCGATCGGTCGAAGGACATCTGACGGTGCCTCGATGCGGAGCACCGCGAGGTCCTTTTCGGGGGCGCCTCCCACCGGCGTGGCCGGCCAGCTCGAGCGGTCGGCGAGGGTCACCTCGAATCGCTCGCCGCCCTGGAGGACGTGGTAGTTGGTCACGATGTGGCCGTGTTCGTCCCAGACGAAACCCGACCCCGTGCCATGTGGGATCTCGAACGCGTTGAGGCGGAAGAAATCCCGACGCATGGCAAGGGAGGTCACGTAGACCACCGAGGGTGACACCTCTTCGAACAACTCGGTGACGCTGAGTTCTTCGGACGTGAGGCCGCCACGGTGAGTGATCTTGCGCGGTGAGGCGGCATCTTCGCGGCCGGTCTGCGGGTTGGCCCGGCAGGTCAAGGCGACTCCGGCGACGAATCCGGTGGCGAGGAGAAGAAGACCCACGAGACCGCGTAATCCACGCATCACGTTCCCCCAGACTGGAAAGTATAAGGGGTAGAGGGGGTGACCGGCGCCTTCGGCGCCTGGGGATGAGGGGATGACCGGCCGGCACTCATGCTAAGTGCCGGGCTGGGCTTGGGGGCATGAGGGGCTCTTTCGACGTCGGCCCATCAAGGCCCCAGGCACTCGCGCCCACAGGCCCCCACGCCCGCAAGCCCTGTGTGGGTGGAGGGGGGTGCACCTACGGCCGCGGAAGGACAATCGGCGCCAACGTGCGGGCCGATCGCGGCGGAATGATCTGCTCGAGCAGCGCTACAGCATCATCGAGGGCGAGCTCCAGGGAGCCTTCCACGCGGACCCCGTATACCAGCGGCCGACCGGTGAACGGGTCCGGCTCGGTCAGTTCAGAGATGGCGGGCCGTTCGGCGGGGTAGGCGCCGTCGTCCAGGCCGGTGCGACGCAACGCGATCCCGGCATGAACGAGTTGGCGTTGAGCCTCGAGAGGCTGTAACCGTTGGATGACCTTGACGAAGCCCTGCACGTCCTCGAGCACCACCTGCGGTTCCGAGTCGAGCACCACCTCCGTGACCTGGTCGCCGAATCTCTCCGGGTTCGTACCGTAAGGAACATCCAGCAGTTCGAGCAGCTCTGAGCGCACCTCGAGAAGAAGCGAGCGATCGATGTCGTGGTCAGGAGCGCTGTCGACCTCGGACTCGGCGGCGTGGCGGTTCAACTCGACCTCGAGGACCGCGGTCCAGGCGTCGAACAACCGCGCCACGATCTCCCGCCCGTCGGTGGCTGGGAGTTTCTGCTCCAACTCGTCCAGGAACTCCGGAGAGCCGATCTGAGGTTGCTCGGACCCCGTGGCCTCGGCCGCGACGGTGAGCATCATGCGCTCGCAGGCGATGCCGACGAGTGTGGTGATGGTCGTGGGTTCGTCCTGCAACGAGGTGGCGAGACGTGCCATGGTCTCGAGCGCCGTGAGCGCGCGGGCTTCGTCGCCGTCGACCAGGGCGATCCGTGCCTCGACCATCATGAGCCGGCTCGCATCCAGCAGGGCGAGCAGGTCGGGCATCTCGGCCGCCAGTCCCTCGCTGTAGCGAATGCCGTAGTTGGAGCGTTCGATCGGAGCCGCGCGATGCAGCGTTTCCAGTGCCCCACGATGACGGTTCAGTGTGGCGCGGACCTGGCTCCGGTGGCCCTTCGGCCAGCCGTCGTACGGTGCCAGTGTTGCCTCCCCGACCACGCCTTTCTCCCTCTCGCTCCAGACGATCGCTGCGGCGCCCGCCTGCAACCAGGCGGCGGCATTCTCTTCGTCCGGCAACGGCGGTTTTTCGAAGTCCGCAGCGCTGGAATCAGTGAAGTCGTACGGCTGCTGCGGCTCACCGGCGCTTACGAAACCGGCTACGCGGACCACTGTCACCGCCATCAGGCCGATCAGGAGAACGGCGGCGGCCGCGAGCGAGGTGAAGCGGAACTGCGGGGTGTCGATGATGGTCATGAGTTTTCTCCGGAAGCTGTCGCGTCAGTCGCGACGGTTCGAACCTCTCCGAGCAGTACGGGCACCAGGTGGTTCTGATCGGCCCAGGTGGTTCTTGGTGACAGGTGATCTTTTAGCAGCGCGGCCAGGACAGGATCAAACTCGACCGGCTCCTCCACCATCGCCGCAAGGTAGGGTTCACGATCGGCGGGTGAGGGAAGCCAGAGGTTGAGCGCCACCAGTACGGTGGCCGCTGCCACCCACCCGTACCGCAGGGCGCGGCTCTCCCACAACCGGTCCGTCAACCCTTTCGGCTGCGTCTGGACTCCCCCTCGGACCGCCGAAATGACGCGTTCCTTCAGCTCTGGCGACGCCGGCGTCGGTCTCCACCCTCGAAACAGATCGTCGTTCGATCGACTCATGACTCGACTCCAAGCAGTTCTTTCAGGCGGTTGATGGCCAATCGATGTCGACTCGCCGCGGTGAAGGTCGGGATGTGGCAGACCTCGCCGATCTCGCGGAACGACAGCGCCGCGAAGTGCCGCAAGAAGACCACCTCCCGCTGGGCAGCCGGTAGCTCGAGCAGCAGGTCCGACGCCCTCCGGCCATCGATCCTGGCGTCGACGTTCTCGATGGCGACCAGGGTCGGAACGCTCTCGGGCATCGGTGATTCGCGGCGGCGCGCAGCATCTGCAGCCGCGTTGTGGGTCATGCGCAGCAGATAGGCCCGGGGGTTCCGCACGCCGCCGAACTTGGCGGGCCTGCTCGACAGGCGAAGGAAGACCTCCTGGACGGCGTCCTCCGCATCGGCCGTCGAGCCGGTTCGCCACAGGGCGAGGCCGTACAGATCGTCGGCGATCAGGTTCCAGACCCGCTCGACGGCATCGCCCTTTCCCTCGCTCAGCTGGCGTAGGGCCGCCTTCAGTTCCTCGTCGACCTCAGCACGGCTGGAAGGTTGAGAATCCACTGCGAATTCGACCGCCGCAAGTGTATCGCCTATCGTGTCCACGTCTGAATGACCGATGGAGTCGCCGTTTTTGTCATGCGAGAGGTGATGAGGGGGTGACCGCCAGGCACTCATGCACGAGTGCCTGGCTGGGGTTGGGGGGATGAGGGGAATCTCCCAGGTCCGTCATCCCCTCACCCCCACGGGTCGGTGTGGGATTCTCAATACTCTCGAGAGAGCAGATGTCGATTGCCGACGTGGACGCGTGTGAGGCCGGCGTCGGACGCCGCCTCGAGAGCCTCGCTCGCGTGGCGCGCGGAGGTGAAGGGGAGGTCCGAAGCGGTGAACTGGGGGGCGAACGCCAGGAGAGCGTACGGCGTTTCCGGATCGACCGACGCGATAAACAGGGCGATGGCCGCGACCTCCTCGGGGGTGACATAGCCGGGGACCAACAACGTGCTGGCCACGACGAGGGGCGTGTCGCGCCGCTCGGGCGCACGCGAGGCGGCGCGTTCGAAGTTGTCGAGTGTGCGCTGATTGTCGGTGCCGGTCAGGGCGAGGTGGAGACGCTCGTCGTACGCCTTAAGGTCGAACTTGACCGTGCCTCCGCTGTCGAGTGACAGCTGTACCGCTTTGTCGAGCAGGCGTGGATTCTGGGAGCCGTTGGTCTCCCAGCACACCCTCAGTCCGCGGGCGGCGAGTCGTCGCGCCGAGGCGAGCGCATGTGGCATCTGGCTCGCGGGGTCTCCGCCGAAGTAGCACACGCAGTAGGTCTGCCGATTGGCGCGGTCGGCAAGCTCGTCGGACGACACCAGCGCGGCGGTCTCGGGATCGGCATCCCGAAACTGCCAGTTCTGACAGAACAGGCAGTTGAAGGTGCAGCTGGCGTAGAACACCGCGAGGTTGTGCAGCCCGAGCTGGTGGTGGCCGTCGCAGACCCAGTCGGCGACGCAGTTGGTGGGGAGTGGGTCGCAGTAGGAGTGGAGCAGGCCACAGCTCGGCTGGCCTGCAAGCTGACGGATGCGCACCGCGCCGGAGCGGGCCGCTGCTCCCTCCCGCAGGTTGCAGTAGCCCCGCTCGCCGACGCCCATGCGGCAACCGCGGGCACACACGTGACAGGTGGCACCTGGTCGGCCGGTGGGCGGACGCCTCGGAAGCGCGTGACGGGTCCGGCTTGCCGTGTGCGCCGCCTCGATCGTAGGGGCGCTCTCTGCCGCGCGCTCCGTCACACAGTTCCGGCAGATCCCGAGTGCGCCCATCACCGGGCTGGACCGGTAACCGCAAAGAGTGCACGCACGCGCGAGCGGACTGGTCATGAAGCAGCCTCAGAACCAAGGTGAGTGCTTCCGCGTTGACTGTCAACGGCCTGTTAGACTGCCGCGCAGTGACACAATTCGCCTACGAGCGCGATGCCTACCTCAAGGAGCTCGACACCGAGGTGCTCGAGGTCGGGGATGACGAGGGTCGCCCGTACGCCGTCACCGCCGACACCGTCTTCTACCCGGAAGGCGGAGGGCAGCCCGCGGACCGTGGCACCATGGACGACGTCGAGGTGACCGGTGTTGTGTGGGTGGAGGGGGTGGTGCGGCACATGCTCTCCGCACCCCTGTCGTCCGCTCGGGTGCACCAGAGGATCGACTGGAGTAGACGCTTCGATCACATGCAGCAGCACACGGCGCAGCACATGCTCACCGCGCTCGCGCTGGCGCGGTTCGGATGGCCGACGACAGCGTTTCACCTCGGCCCACGCCAGTGCGACATCGAGTTGAACATTCCGGATCTTTCACGAGAGGATCTCGACAACCTCGAGCGCGCGGTCAACGAGGAGATTCGAGCGGCTCGACCAGTGACGGTGAGGTACGAGAAGACGTCACGGATGGAGGAGCTCGGCATACGAAGCAGGATCCTGCCGCAGGACTTCGCCTCGGACGAGCTGCGTCTGATCGAGATCGAAGGGGTCGATCTCAACACCTGCGGCGGGACCCACGTGCGCTCGACCGCAGAGATCGGTGCGGTGGCGTTGATCGGTGTCGAACCGATGCGTGGCGGCACGCGGGTCTTCTTCGTGGCCGGTGACCGTGTCTGCCGCCGACTCGTCGAGCACGAGCTGCGCAACGCTCGTCTGCGGTCGATCCTCGATTCTGCCGACGATGACCTCCCCGACGTGATCGAGTTCAGGATCACCAAGGAGAAGCAGCTCGCACGCGACCGCCGCCGCCTGATCGAGAATCTGGCGGAGGAGGCGGGCGG
>JBFELO010000035.1:0-35812 GCA_041552055.1 Candidatus Sulfomarinibacteraceae bacterium
CAGGATGACGAATGGGCGATGCAGCTTTGCGGCCCTACTGCTATGAGGCTCTGCGGCCTTACGGCCCCGAGCCCCGAAGCCCCTGTTACGAACTCGACCGCGGATTCGAAAGCGGTGACGATGACGCGCTCGTCCCGGGCGGATGGGGGAGTTCATAGCTCCTAGCATAAAGCCCACAGCCAGGGACGGGTGGGGGATCCAGCAACCAGTGACTAGCTGCCAGCGACGGTGGGAGGGGGATCCAGCATCCAGCATCCAGCATCAAGCATCGGCTGGGCGCGTCTGTTAGATGTAGCCGAGAGACGAGCCGGATGCCTCGCCTCTCAGCCCACCGATCAGCCTTCTTCCCTCCTACGGTGTCGCGTCGAGCTGCTGGTATCTGTCCCTCAGCATCTCCTGCCGGCTGCGGAGTGGGATCTCTCGGCCTCGGATAAACAGTCGCTGGACGCGGCTGGTGATCTGCAGTGGATTGCCGTTCCAGATGACCACGTCGGCGTTCCTGCCGGCTTTGAGGGTTCCAACAGACGCGTCGATTCCGAGAATCGAGGCCGCACCCGAGGTCAGCGCCCTGACGGCATCCTCCTCGGGCAGCCCGAAGGTCACCGCCATCGCCGCGTGGTCGGGGAGGTTGCGCACGTTGTGGTTGCCGCCGGTGGTGAATGCGAACGGGATTCCCGCCTGCCGCACGGTGTGCGCGAGCGTGAAGTAACGGTCGTACGGATCGCGATCCGATGGCATGTCGAAGGTGTTCTGCAGCAGCACCGGGACACCCGACGTCGCCACCTCGTCCAGCATCTTCCACACCTCGCGGGCGTCGTACAGGATGAGACGCAGGTCGAACTCCGCCGCCACCGCGAGGGCGTTGGCGATGTCCTGCGAACGCGGCGCGATCGCGATCACGGGCACCTCGCGCGCTAACGCGCGCAACAGGACCTCAATGCCGAGGTCGCGCTTCTGGTCGCACTCCCAGTTCTGACCGTCTTCGCAGTTGTCCTCGGCACGCTGCCGGCGCTCCTGGTACGCCTGGGCGTCGTACAGGGATTGACGGATGAAAGCCACCGTGCCGGGTCGTGTCGAGGGGTACTCGTCGTCGCGCCGGGATCCGAAGTTGAACACCAGGGCCGCGTCACCCAATACCAGCATCTCAGCGGTAGTCCGGCCTGCGAGAGAGATGATGGCGGCCTGGCCGTTGATCGGGTTTGCCTTGCCGGGGGACACCAGTGCCGTGGTCACGCCGCCGATGCGGGTGACCGCGATCGGCTCGGCGTTCGGGTTGATGCCGTCGCTCGCGCGGAGTTGGGCGGTGGATGTGTCGGTCGCCTCGTTGGCGTCGTTGGTGGGCCGGTCCATGGACACCTCGACCAGTCCCAGGGTCGTGAAGGGATCGATCATTCCCGGCCAAACGACCATGCCTGAGGCGTCCACGGTGCGTGCGGCGTCGGGGATCGGAATCTGCACCCCGACGGCGGCGATCGTGCCACCCTCGATCACCACGGTCGCGCGTTCGTGCACCGTGCCGTCGCCGACGACCACCTTGCCGCCGGTAATGGCGATGACCTCGGCCATCGCGGTGGGAGGGAACATCAACAGGAAGCAGGCTACCGCGATCGTCACAGTTGCTGGTTTCACCTGACCCTCCTCAGAGCTGCAGCGCGGTGCGGACGTTGTCGATGTCGAACCAGACCTCTCCCTCGATGAGGGTCATGACGCACTTGGAAAAGCTGTCGAGTGGGTCGCGGTCGAAGATGGCAAGATCCGCGTCCTTGCCCACCTCGATGGATCCGGTGCGATCGTCGATCTCGAGCGCGCGGGCCGCGTTGATGGTGATCATTGCCAGCGCCGCGTCGCGATCGATGCCGCCGTACTTTATTAGCTTGGCGGCCTCGCGGTTGAGGCGGCGCATGACGTCGCCGCTGTCGCTGATGATCGTGGTGTTGATCCCCGCGTGGAGCAGCATCGCCGGTTGGTAGGGAATCGCGTCGTAGGCCTCCCACTTGTAACCCCACCAGTCGGTGTGGGTTTGAACGCTGACGCCGTGGTCGGCGATCCGGTCGGCCACCTTGTACGCCTCGAGCGCATGGCTGAACGCCGCCAGCGACAGGTCGAACTCGTCGGCAATCTCCATCATCGTGACCAGCTCGTGTGCCGAGTATCCATGGCAGTCGATGGCGATGTCGCCGTCGAGCACGGTGGCGAGGACCTCGAGCTTGAGATCCCGCTTTGGTCTCCTCGGGTCTTCGCCGTCCGCAACCCTGGACTCGTACCGCTGCCACTTCTCGGCGTACTCCTGGGCGTCGATGAAGCTCTGGCGAATGGTCGCGAACTCGGCCGGGCGGGTGGCCGGCGCCCTGTTCTTGCCGCCGTGGATCCGCTTGGGGTTTTCCCCGAGAGCCATCTTCATCTGCGGACGGGCGCCCTCGATGAGCATCTCCGACAGCGGCCGCCCCCAGCGCAGCTTGACCGTCACGCTGACACCCCCGATGACGTTGGCGGAGCCGTGCATGAGCTTGGTGGAGGTGACCCCGCCGGCGAGGGCCTGGTAGATGGCGTAGTCATCGGGTGCAACCGCGGACGCCATGTCCATATGGGGAGTCACCGGAGACGTCCACTCGTTGATGTCGCCGTCGAGCGCGATGTGCGCGTGCGCGTCGATGATGCCGGGCATCAACCACTTGCCGGTGGCGTCGATCACATCGGCGTCGGGCGGCACCGCCACCTCGCTGCCGACGGCCACGATCGTGCCGTCGCTGATCAGGATCGTGCCGTTCTCGATGGTCCCCCGGGTCACTGTCAGGATCGTGCCGCCACGAATCGCCACGTCTCCGCAATCCCCGACGATGGCGTGGGTCGCGGCCAGCGTCACGATCGTTGCGATGAGCACTGATCTGCGCATGAGAGCCTCCCGACCGCGGAGCCGTGGTCGCAGGACGAAGGGATGCACCGCAGCTCGAATCTCCCCTTCCTACAGAGAATACAGTCACGCGAGGGTCCGTCAAGCGCGGCCCGCCCGCCCAGCCGTCGCTGGTCACTGGCTGCTGGTCGATCGACCGCCCGCCCGCGGCCCTGCGGCCCTACGGCTGTGCCGCCTGACGGCTATGAGGCCTGCCGCCTCACGACCCTGAGGGCTTGTCCCAAAGAGGGTGCGGTCAGGCCTCATGGCTTCAGCCCATAGGCCCTCTCTCTCTTGCTCATCCTGGCGCGGGGACTCCCTTGGGTGTCAGATGGCTGACGCGAACGGCAGGCAGAAGAGAGCAACTTCTGCGGGGTGCCGTTTTTGACAATGTTGGGAGCACGGACACCGGTGTGACGCGGTCCCCATCGGTCCCAACATTGTCAAGAGGGGCACCCTCGGGGAGCGCGCCGGGGAGAGGGCGCGCTGAAGCTACCATGGTCCAGCCGAACGAGAACTCGCCCGGCCCCAACATTGTCTAAGGGGGCGCCCTCGGGGAGCGCGAAGGGAAGATGGCGCGTCAAATGGAGAAGAGCGTCGCGATATGGAACCCCTGATGACGATGAAGATGAAGACGAAGAGAGAACCGGGGGGCCACGCCCCCCGGTCGTTGGCGTTCAGGGTCGGGTGCGGCTACTCGCCTTCGTCACCCCCGTGCAGGCGCTCCAGGTAGTGGTTGGTCAGCCACAGCATGAGCGAATCCGACTGGTGCGGGCTGCCGATGACGCCGCTGGCGCCGCCCGGAATCGTCTGGTGGATCTCTATCCCGTCGGGTGTTAGATGACCGACAAATCGGCGGGCCGGACCGCTACCGAACATGAACTCGTTGACGCTGTCGGCACGTACCGAGTGGGAGGACGCGTCGAGCACGCTGAAGCCGCCCGACCTGGCGACGCCCCTCAGGGCCGCGCCGACATCGGACAGTCCGCCGGACGGCGGGATGTCGAACGGCGGGCCGAGGGGGTGGTCGAACACGATCCGGTGCAGGTAGCCCCAGCGGTAGTCGTCGAGCTCGGTGGAGTTGCCGAACGCGTCGAAGAAGGCGTCGCCCGCCAGCAGGTCGAGCGCCTCGGACAGCGCAAACAGCATCACGCTGTCGGCATCGCCGTTGGGGATGAACAGCAGGCCCGAGGCGCCGAAGCCGCCGTTGCTGTCGACGTTGTCGATCAGGTTGCGCAGTGCCGCCATCGCCGTGTCCCCGCCCGGGGCGAGGTGTCCGATCCCGATCAGGTTGAGCGAGGATTCGAGGACGAGCTGCACGATCTGGCCGCGCCACACCGAGTAGATGGTGGCCGCGATGCTGGCGTCGATCTCGTCCTGGGTCGGCTCGGAGAGGTCCATAGGATCGTCGAACGGGTCGAACCCGGCCGCGATGCCGGTCGGGGTGTTGAAGTCCCACCCCCGCAGGTACTCGATCGCCGCCGGCAGGTTGGCGTTGAACTCTTGCGTCGACCGGACCTTGCCGCCCACCATGGCGTCGAACGCCGCCACGATCATCGGCGCGAACACCTCGGCGTCGAGCAGCTGGTTGTTGGCCTGGAACGCGATGATGTCGTCCACGCTGAGCGGCTCGCCGGTGGCGAGAGCGTCGTTGTACAGGCTCTGGATCTGGCCGATACGGATGCCCGCGAAACCGGGGTTGAGGTAGTAGAGGCCGCCGCCGGCGCGGAGCTGGTTGAGCGGATTGTTGTCCAGCGTGACGCCCACCGGGTCGTTGTTGGCGTTGAGGATGTAGCCGCGCTCGGGGTTGATCTCGTGCGGCAATTCGTTCTGGGGCAGGATCTCGTACGGCACCGCCTGGCCCGGCTGCGGGTTGGACACCGGCAGCCACTCGTGCCTCAGCTGGTGGGTGCCGTCGCGCAGGAAGTAGGGCGGCACGCCGCCGTCGGGTGCGTTGAGGTTCTGCAGGTCCTCGCGCAGCGGCAGCTCGGCGCTGTCGAAGTAGGCGATATTGCCCTCGACGTCGGCGTAGATCCAGTTCTGCTGGCCGACGTCGAAGTACTGCAGGCCCTCCTGGAAGTCGTCGAGGTCCTCGGCCCGCGCCCAGATTCGGAAGGCATCGATATTGCGGGTGGCGCTCCAGCCGGTGTACTGGACCGACAGTCCCACGATGTTGTACGGATCGCTGGTGTCGACGTCGACGATCGGGCCATTGTTGCGCCGCGGCAAGATAAAGGTCGTGCCACCCGGACCGGCCACCAGGTTGTCCGGTGTGCCGTCGCCGATCTGATTGACGAGGTACCTCTCCTTGATGTGCAGGATCGGCTCCCAGTGGCCGTCGAAGTAGGTCGCGATGGGCAGCGGCGAGCCACCCCCCGAAAAAATCGGGTTGATGTTGACGGCGAGGCGCTCCATGTAGACGTCGGTGACGTCCATGGGGAAGAACGTCGCGCCCCAGCACATGGAAGGCGTGCACCCAATCGCCACCAGCGGTGCGCCCGGGAACGACACGCCGAACAGGTCCATCGGGTTGTCGGGATCGGTCACCCGCAGCTGGATCTCGTAGAAGGTGGCTGGGGTGTTCAGCGACAGGTGCGGATCGTTCGCAACGATCGGGAAGCCCGACTCGGTGAGCGCGCCCGAGGTGACCCACCAGTTGCTACCGATCGGTGTCTCCCGCCGCTCGAGAGCCTGGCGAAGGATCGGTACCTCCGCGGCCTTCGCGCGGTACGACTCGAGCAGCCGCAGCGTCTTCCCGTTCAGATAGTCCGGCAGCTCGCGCGGCCGCGGCACGGCCTTGACTTCGCTGGCCGCCTTGCCGCTGTCGAACCAGCCCGGGGTGGTGATCGAGGGATCGAACGGCGCGCTCCGGTACAGGTCCTCGAAGAACAGCGCGGTGCCGTCAAAGCCGACGATCTCGCCGGCGGCCTTGAAGGTGAGCAGGGCGATGGTGCGTTCGATGTCACCGATATCGAACGACAGGCCGAACGCGAGCAGATTGGCCACCGCGAGACTGTCGACCGGTGTCCACGGCGTGAACGATTCCCGGGTCAGCTCGAGCGCGCCGTACTCGGGCGGCATCGGGTTGGCCGGGTCGGCGACATAGGCGTTCACCCCGTCGGCGTAGGCCTGGAGCCAGAGCTGGCCCTCGGCCGAGATCGTGGCCAGCGACGCCTGCGCGGCGCGACGCAGCCCGAACGTGCGGAACTGGACGTCCGAGCCCAGGGCACCCTCCCCCATGACCTCTGCCAGGGTGCCGCTGGCCTGCCGCCGCGTCAGGTCCATCTGGAACAGCCGGTCCATGGCGTGCAGGTAGCCGTTGGCGAAGATGATGTCGTAGTCGTTGTCCGCAGTGATTCGGGGGATGTTGTTCACCATCCGTTCGACCGTCGCATTGCCGACGGCGAAGGTCCCGAGCACCTCGCCCGCGTCGTCGGCGACGGCGGGCGTCACCGCGAGCCAGCCCACTGAACTCAGAGTCACTGCGAGGCACAGCAGAACCGAGATCCGCTTTCGTGTCATGGTCTCCTCCTCGAGTCCTGTTCGATCATGATCGCGCAGCCAAGCTTACATCGGCCGGTCTCGATTTGCATCCCTGGGCCCGTCTCCGTCTACGTGCCCGATAGGGGCGCTGAGAACTCGATGGCCTTTCGGATACGGATACGGATACGGAGACGGGGGGGCGTAGGGGCGTGAGGGATTCCCCCGGTCTTGGACACGTGCCCGTCTCCGTCTACGTCTCCGTGCCCGACGGGGGCGATCGGGTCTCGCAGAAACCTCTGAGACGAGAAGGGCCACCGTTGCGGGAACGGGAACGGGAACGGTAACGGGATCGGGCACGGGAACGAGAACGGGATAGGGAAAGGGGACGGGGTTCCCGCGACGTTCGCGTGAGATGACTAATGGTCCTGGGCGGCATCCTCTTGGAGCCGGCTGAGCTGGAGGCGGAGGTAGGCGGCGTGCTCGCGCTCGGTGTCGGCGAGGAGCCGAAAGATGGTGGCGACCTTGGGGTCCTCGGAGCTGTCTGCCTGGGCCTGGTACAGGTCGACGGCGGCGACCTCGTTGCCGAGCGCGAACTCGAGCACGTCCCGCGGTGATCGCGACTGAAAGTCGAACAGATTCGGCTCGCCCTCGGCCGCGCCGGGGGTGGTCTCGCCGACGCCCCGGCCGGTCATCTCGTGGTACAGGTTGGCGAGGGTCGTCGCGTGGGAGCTCTCGTCGTCCGAGAGCTCCAACAGCTTGCAGCGCGCTCGGTTGTCCGAGGCCATCTCTGCCATCATCCGATAGAACAGCGACGCCTCGCGCTCGGTCTGGACCGCGGCACCGATCAACTCGGCAGGGTTTGGTCCCTTGCCCATGGTGTACCTCCCGGGATGTGTGGATCAGCATCCCACACACGCCCGTGGAGGGCAAGGGCGAAGCCGCCTTGACCGAGGAGGCGGTGAGGACTCGTGGGACGTGCGGAGACGGAAACGGATACGGAGACGGAGACGGGTACGCTTGCGGGAACGGGATCGGGAACGGGAACGGGAACGCTGAAGCCTACGTCATCCCCAGACGTTGGCGAACGCTCGCGAACCTCGGGTCCGCGCGCAGCGGATCGAAAGACGGCAGCGTGACGTGGGCTGCCGGAGGGTCGCCCACCTCGAGCGCTCTGTCGAGCCAGGCAAAGGCCTCGTCGAGCATGCCCAGGCCGCTGTAGCTTTGTACTAGGCTGGTGGGCGGCACGTACTCGTCGTGCGACCTCGCGACCAGCTCCTGGACGATGCTCTCCGCCTCGGCGCGCTGGCCGGCCGCGCCGTACGCCCAGCCCAATCCACCCAGGTAGTAGCTGCTGCGATCCGACAGCAGGACGGCCCTCTCCAGGACCGACACCGCGTCTCGGATGCGGTCCACGGCACCGTAGGTACCGGCCAGCATCCACATCGTGTACAGGTAGTTCGAATCGATGTCCAGGGCCTCGCGTAAGGCTTCGACGGCCTCCTCGGACCGGTCCGCCGCGTGCAGCGCGAGTCCGAGGGAGGTGTTGGTGTAGGGCGACAGCGGATCGATGTCGCGCGCCTTGCTCGCCTGCACGACGGCTTCTTTGCCGCGTCCCGTCCACGCCAGCATGAAGCTGTACCAGCAGTGGGCCAGGACGTGCGACGGGTTGGCCTCGATCGCACCGCTCAGCTCGCGCTCCGCGCGTTCCCAGTCCCAGTCGAGGAAGACCGCCTTGAGACCTGTCGCGGCCCGCACATCGGCGAGCTCGGGGTCCAGTGCGACAGCCCGGGCGATGGCGGCATCCGCCTTGTCCCTGGCTGCACTCGGCTCCATTCCATAGAACGCGAGGCTTGAGTAGGCGTTGGACACCCCGGCGTGGGCGAGCGCGTAGCTCGGGTCCCGTGCGACCGCCTGCTCGAAGAAGTCGGCCGCCTTGTGCAACGAGAGCCTTTCGCGCTTGTACCAGTTGTGCTGGCCCTTGAGGTAAAGCTGGTACGCCTCGAGAGAGGTCGTCGGACGCTTCGTTTCGCTGCCGGCGCCCGCCCCGAGGGTGCCCCGGAGCGCCTCGACGATGTGGGCCGCGATCTCGTCTTGGACGGCGAACACGTCGGCGACCTCGCGGTCGTACCGGTCGGACCAGAGCTGGTAGCCGTCGCGCACGTTCACCATCTGGGCGGTGACCCGCATCCGCTTCCCGGCCGTGCGCACGCTGCCCTCGAGCACCGTGTCGACGTTGAGGGCGTCACCCACCGCGCGAATGTCCTTGGCACTGCCCCTGAACTGAAAGGCGGAGCTCCTGGCCGCCACCCGCAGGCCTTCGATCCCTGCGAGCGCGTTGATGATCTCCTCGGCCATCCCCTCGCAGAAGTAGTCCTGTTCGGGGTCCGGGCTCATGTTGACGAAGGGCAGCACGGCGATGGACGAGCGCGTGTCGCGTGCTGTCGGTGTGACCCCGAACGATCCGGGTGCCTGGACCTGGTCGCTGATCTCCGAGATCGTCTCAAGCGCGAACGTCAGGTCGCGGGCGGTCTGGAACCGCTCGTGCCGTTGCTTCTCCAGGCACCGGTGCACGATTCGCCGCAGTGACGGCGGCACCTGAGGGTTCAGGTTGGTCAGGTCGGGCGGATCGTCGCGGAGGATCGCCCCCATCACGTCGGCGGCGCTGTCGCCGGCAAAAGGCCGTGCTCCGGCGAGCATCTCGTAGATCACCACCCCGAGTGAGAAGATGTCCGAGCGCTCGTCGGCGGGACGGCCGCGGACCTGCTCCGGCGACATGTAGCCCTGGGTGCCCAGGATGATCCCGTCCCGGGAGTGGCCGATGGTCTGGGCCTCGGCGTCGGGTGTGTCGTCGACGAGGCTCGGGTCCTGCTTGGCGAGTCCGAAGTCGAGGATCTTGACCAGCCCGTCCCTGGTGACGAACAGGTTCTCGGGTTTGAGATCTCGATGCACGACGCCGCGCGCGTGGGCAGCCGCCAGCCCGAGGGCGATCTGCCGGGCGATCTCGACCGCCTTGCGGGGCGACAGCTCCGCCCGGGCCATTCGCTCGCGCAGGGTCTCCCCCTCGAGCAGCTCCATCACGGCGTAGGACAGGTCCTCGTGTCGGCCGAAGTCGTGGATGCCCATGATGTTCGGGTGCGACAGGGAGGCGACGATCTGCGCTTCCTTTTCGAAGCGTTCGAGGGCCTCCGCATCCGCCACACACGTCTCCGGGAGGACCTTCACCGCGACCTCGCGCTTCAGGCGCGAGTCCCGGGCGCGGTACACCTCACCCATACCGCCCGACCCGAGCGGTTCGAGAATCTCGTACGAGCCAAGCCATGTTCCCGAGCTGAGAGTCATCGTCCGAGGTGCCGCCACAATAGGTATCACGATCGACCACAAAAGAGAATAGGTGTCAGGTGTGTGAGGCTGGAGATGTCGGGAGACGCAAGCACGTGGCGTGTATCAGTAGAGGTCGAACAGCAGGATCCGCGCCTCGAGCGGGCCGGTCGAGACCGGGATCCTTCGCGCCGGCTTGAGACCGATCCACTTGCCCAGGCTCGGTCCGCCGGCCAGAACCACCGCCCGCCAGCCGGTGTAACACTTCTTGAGCAGATCGCCCAGGCGCTTCCAGTCCTCCTTCTCGACCGAGAGCCGCTCGCCGTGAGGAGGGTTGACCACCACAAGGCCGGGTCCCTCCGGTGGCTCGAACGAAAAGGCATCGCCCACCATCAGGTCGGCTCGGTCTGACAGTCCGGCCCTGGTCAGGGAGTCACTGGCGGCGGCAACGGCCGTACGATCGTGATCGACACCGACCAGCCGGATCGAAGGCGCGGGCACTGACAACGGCTCGTTGCGGATCGCTTCGAACCGCCGTCGATCGAAACCCGGGAGGTCTTCGAACAGCCACCTCTTCCGGAGGTTGCCCGGGGCGCGGCCGAGGGCGATCCAGCCCGCCTCGACCAGCAGGGTGCCGGTGCCGCACATCGGGTCGACTACCGGCCCGTCGGTCATGCCGGCGGCGAGTACACACGCCGCGGCCAGCTGCTCGCGAATGGGGGCCGGGCCGGTGACCGTGCGGTAGCCGCGCCGGTCGAGCGGTGCACCGGAGGTGTCCAGCAGCAGGGTCGCGCGGTCGCGGAACAGGCGCAGCCGCAGCGGTAGATCGGCCGATTGTCGGTCGACCTGCGAGCGTCGGCCGAACCGCTGCCGTTGCCCGTCCACCAGACCGTCCTTCACGGTGAGCGCGGCCCAGCGCACGTCGCGCACGCGGGAGGAGGCCGAGGACGCTCGCACCGACAGTGACCGGCTCGGGTCGAATAGGTCCGCCGGCTCGACCCCGTCCCAATTCGACTCGCGGCAAAGGACGAGCTCGCGGGCACCGCGCGTGAGCGCGTGCCCGTCCGGCGCCGGCCAACCGGCGAGCTCGACCAGCACCCGATTCGCGGTGCGGAGACGCCAGTTCGCCCGCCAGCAGTCGGGCCATGACCCCGAGAACAGCACGGCGCCCCGCTCGGCCCGTGAGTCCGCCGCTCCGAGGGCCGTCACCTCGGCCAGCAGGAGCTCCTCCAGACCGCGCCCGCACGTCGCCACCAGCTGCAGCGCCATGGAACGAGTGTACTCCCGAGAGTCCTCGCGCCGGTTCCCGGGGGCTCCACCGATGTCATCCCTCAAATACATGTCACCGTGAGCGACGCAGGAACTCGGGCAACGAGTGCCGGCCGAGTCGAAGGGTCTCCATGGGCTCCCGTGTGAGGATGCGATTGCGCCGGTGCTCGTTCATTTGGGGGATGCCTCGACTCGAATCCCCCGGACCCTCGCTCCGCATGACGTCACGGGGGCGGGGGATAAACCCCTGCCCAACGTCTCGATGCTCGGCGAATCATGTCCTCTCAGACTGTCCGGCAGAAAACCGGCGTTGGGGTGCCCCGGATTCACTAGGGAGCGACCACGGATCAGCATCGGGCCGTGAACACGGTCGCGTCGGTCAGGGACTGGCGCGCGGGAGAAGTTGACGTGCAGCCAGAGGCGAGGCATACTCGTACGACTCTGAGACGCCGTCGCTGTCCGGCCGAGCCAGGCTCGCGACGCGTCGATCACCAATCCGTACCGAAACGGACGAGAGGAGCGTCCCACATGGGAGATATCGAGAGACGGGAGTTCTTGAAGATGGCAGGGGCGAGCACCGGGGCGGTGATCGCTTCGGGCCTGTTCCACGATCGGCTGCACGCCGGGACGCTGCCGCCACCCGGCCTCGGCATGTTCGAGGACCGCTTCGGAGTCAGCAAGGAGATGGTCCAGCAGGTTCTCAGTGCGGCGCTCTCGAAGGGGGGCGACTTCGCCGACCTGTACCTGGAGTACAAGAAGGCGAACCGGGTGGAGATGCAGGACGACATCATCAAGGAGTCCGACGAGGACATCACGCTCGGTATCGGCATCCGGGTGCTTAACGGACAGCAGACGGGCTACGGCTACACCTCGGACCTGAGCCTGGAGAAGATGAAGCAGGCCGCCCTCACCGCGGCTGCGATCGCGGCTTCGGACGCCCGGTCCAAGGTCGCCGGGCTGCGCGCCGTCGCGCCCGACAAGCAGGTGTACCAGACCAAGAGCTCGTTCGCCGACGCGTCGCTCGACGATCGGATCGCCATGGTCAAGGAGGCCTACGCCGCGGCCGCCGCCCACGACAAGAGAATCACCAAGGTGGTGGCCATGTTGTCGGACGAGCTGCAGTACGTCACCATCGCCAACAGCGAAGGGCTGCTGGTGTCGGACGCGAGGCCCCAGGCCCGGATCTTCGTCTTCGCCACGGCGGAGGAGGGGGACACCCGGGTGACCGGGGTCGGCAACGCCGGCGGCCGGGTCGGCACGGCGTTTTACCGGACCGCCGGCTCCAGGCCGAAGGACATCGGCACAGATGCCGCCAAGGAGGCGATCCTCCTGCTGTCCGCCGTCAACCCGGTGCCCGGTGACCAGCCGGTGGTGCTCGGCAGCAAGAACTCCGGCGTGGTGGTGCACGAGGCGGTCGGCCATCCGTTCGAGGCGGACGGCGTATGGCGCAAGACGTCGATCATGTGGGACAAGCTCGGTACCGAGATCGCGAGCCCGCTGGTGACGATCTACGACGACGCGACCATCCCGAACTCGCGCGGCTCGCTCAACGTGGACGACGAGGGAACCTTCACCCGCAAGGCGGTGCTGGTCGAGAAGGGCAAGCTCGTCGGGTACCTGCACGACCGGCTGTCGGCACGCCTCCTGGGCGTCGAGTCGAACGGCCACGGCCGGCGGAGCTCGTTCCGAAGGATGCCGATTCCGCGCATGAACAACACGATCCTCGCCCGCGGCGACAGCGAGCCGGAGGAGATCATCAAATCCGTCAAGAAGGGCTTCTTCGCGGAAACCTACTCGGGCGGGATGGTGCAGGGGACCGGCAAGTTCACGTTCTCGGTCAACCTGGGGTACCTGATCGAGGACGGCAAGCTCACCGCCCCGGTCAAGAATGCCACCCTGATCGGGACCAACGTGCAGATCCTCAAGGAGATCGAGATGGTCGGCAACGACATGGACTACTTCCTGGGCACCTGCGGCAAGAGCGGGCAGGGCGCCACCGTGACCGCCGGCACGCCGACGTTCAAGATCCGCGAGATGACGGTGGGAGGTCGCGCATGACCGCGAGCAAGAGCACCATGTTGGAGCTGGCCGAAAAATTCGCTCTCTACGGCAAGAAGAAGGGCGCGACCGGGGTCGAGGTCTCGATCGACGAGGGCAGCGAGTTCCGTGCCGCGGTGCGCGACGGCGAGCTCGAGACGCTCACCGAGGCGGGATCGAAGGACCTTCAACTGCGAATCTTCGTGGACGACAAGATGGCGACGGCATCGTCGTCGGATTTCTCGGACAGCACGCTCACTCAGCTCGTCGACAACGCGATCCTGCGAGCCAAGCTGGGCGGGAAGGACCCGTTCGCCGCTCTCCCCAAGGCCGAAAAGGTGACGGCCAAGGCCGGGGATCTCGAGATTTTCGATCCGGCCATCCTCGAGCTGGCCCCGGAGAAGAAGATCTCCTACGCCAAGCAGGCAGAGGCGATCGGGCTGAAGCAGGAGGGAGTCACCAAGTCGCTGGGTTCGAGCTTCGTGACGGTCGACCGGACCAGAACGCTGGTTAACTCGGAGGGGTTCAGCGGCAGTTACCGGGGCACGATCGGCTACGCGACCGCCTACTTTCAGGCCGGTGAGGGAGACAACCTGTTCCAGGACGGCTGGTCCGAGGGCGGCACGACCCTGGCCAAGCTGCCTGAACCCGAGGTGCTCGCGACCACCGCCGCCGGGAGGGTCACCCGGCTGGTCGGCGCGCGCAAGGTGGAGACCCAAAACGTGCCTGTCATCTTCGAACCGCCCGTGACGGCCTCGCTACTGCTGGGCTTCCTCGCCAGATGTGTGGACGGGCAGGCCGTATCCCAGAAGCAGTCGTTCCTGGTCGACAAGCTCGGCGAGAAGGTCGCCAGCGACAGGGTGATCATCATCGACGACGGACTGCTGCCGGGCTGCTTCGGCACGGCGCCGTTCGACAGCGAGGGTGTGCCGTGTCGGAAGACCACCGTCATCGACAACGGAGAGCTCAGGAGCTACCTGCTGGACACCTACTACGGCCGCAAGCTGAAGATGAGGTCCACCGGCAACGCCGACGGGACCACCAACTTCTACTGGGCGGCCGGTAACTCCAAGCCGGAGGACATCGTCAAGTCGGTGGACGTAGGCCTGCTGCTCACCGGCACCATCGGTCAAGGGACCGACACCACCACCGGCGACATCTCGATCGGTGCGTTCGGCCTATGGATCGAGGACGGCAAGCCGGTGTTCCCGGTCGCTGAGATCACCGTCTCGTCAAACCTCGCGGACCTGCTGAAGGGCGTCGAGATGGTCGGCAACGACCTGCGCTTCCTCGACGACACCAACGGTCCGACCGTCAAGGTCGCCGAGATGACGATCGGCGGTACGGCTGCGAAGGGGTGACCCGGCTTCAGTGCGCCGGGTATGACACGTGGAATCGACCCGCTCAGTTTGCGGAGTCGGCAGTTCCTCGTGGAGTCCGCTGCGGCCTGAACTCCTCCTTCTTCAAACCGTGTTTGATCATGAGTTTGTGTAGCTGGCGCGGCGTGATGCCGGCCGCCTGGGCAGTCGCGTCGATTCTCCCATTGTGTGCCACGAGCTGGCGCCTGAGGTACGCGCGCTCGACCTCCTCGAGCGCGCGACGGCGTACGGTCGCCAGACTCTCCTGGGTGGCAACCGCGACGGGCCCGTCCCGCCGTGTCGGTCCGACGACCTCGTCTGGCAGGGTGTCCGGCGTCAATACGTTCGACGTCTCGAGGATGACGGCCCGCTCCATGAGGTTCTCGAGCTCGCGCACATTTCCCGGCCAGGAGTAGGCGGTGAACGCCGCGATTACAGTCGGATGAATCGTCGCGATTTCCTTCTGGTAACTCGCGTTGTGCCGTGCAAGAAACTCCTCGGCCAGCGTGGGGATGTCCTCCCGCCGGTCGCGCAGCGGCGGGATCTCGATCGGGAAGACGTTGAGTCGGTAGAACAGATCGTCACGGAAGTCTCCGCGGTGGGTCATCGCCTGAAGATCCATGTTGCTGGCTGCGACGATCCGCACATCGACGTCAATCGTCTTCTCGCCACCGAGCCGCTGGATCGTGCGGTCTTGGAGCACCTGGAGCAGCTTGACCTGCATCGCCGGCGAGATGGTGGCGACCTCGTCGAGAAACAGGGTGCCTCCGTGCGCGACCTCGAACTTGCCCAGCTTGCGACGGTCGGCACCGGTGAAAGCCCCTCGCTCGTGGCCGAACAGCTCGCTCTCCAGAAGCGTGTCCGGAATCGCCCCGCAGTGGACGCTGATGAACTGCCGGTTGGCCCGGTTGCTGATGGCGTGGATGATCTTCGCGATCAGGCTCTTGCCCGTACCGGTCTCACCCGTCACCAGGACTGTCGAACGGGTGGGTGCGACCTGACGGATCTGCTTGACGACGTCGCGCATCAGGCGGCTGTTGGTGCGGATGGGTTCGAGCAGGTCGAGCTGGCCGGACGGTGCCGGCAGCGAGCTCAGCTCGCGCCGAATCTGCTCGCGGCGTTCGATGCTGTCACGAACCAGCCGGACCTGGTCTGGATGAATCGGGTAGGTGAGGTACTCAGCCGCCCCTTCGCGCACGAAGTTGACAGCCTCTCGCACGCCGTCGGCGGAGGACATGACGACGACCCGCGCTGCGGGGAATCGCTCCCGAAACAGGCGCAGGGAGTCGCCGTGGTCGCTTTCGGCTGACAGCGCAGCGAGCAATGAGGTGTCGACGAACGCGAAGTCGTAGCGCGCCCCCCGCGTTCCACCTGCGGCGTCCCTCACCCCGCTCGCGGCATCCACGACGGCATCGTCGAGCGCCAAGCGCACGGCATCCGCGATGCGGGCGTCGGGAGCGATGACGAGAATGCGGCTCATGGTCGGCCCGCGACAACTTTACCTCGGAATGTCGCATCGCGATCGGAGGCACAGCTGCAAACACCGGTAGGAGGTGCGGGCCGGGGCACGGCTTCCGTCCGAGAACGGATCTCGTTGACCTGGCCCATTCAGGTGAATCTTGACGAACGCGTCCGGGTCACAGGGTGGGCTCGAGGCCGATGCCCGGTGCTCCGGTTGGATACAGATAGCCGTCTCTCAGCTGGACGGCGATGCTCGCGGGATCGTCGATGAGTCCGATGTGGCCGTCGAGGTCGGCGTACATCACGTTGGGCCGCGCGAGCGCGAAGTGAAGCCCTGCCGCGATCGAGAATGCGGACTCGTCCATGCAGCCGACCATTACCGCGAGACCTGCCGCCCGGGCGACCGCGTTGATCTGAAGCGAGTCCGCGATGCCACCGACTTTCGCGAGCTTGACGTTGACCATGTCGACGAGCCCGTGCCGCGCCAGGCGGAACGCGTCACGCAGGCTCGTCAGACTCTCATCCGCCATGACGGGCAGCGAGACCTCGTCGGTGACCCTTCCGAGAAGGTCCGGCTGGCCCTTTGGGGTCGGCTGCTCGATCAGCTCGAGGTGGGCGCGTTTGGCTCGCTTGACCAGATCCAGCGTCTTGTCCACCGTGTATCCCTGGTTGGCGTCGAAGCGGAGCTCGATCTTGTGTCCGACCTCTTCGCGGACCCGCAGCAGTCGCTCCACGTCCGCGTCCACGTCCAGTCCACCTTTGATCTTGAGCGATGTGAACCCTTGACGAACCCAGCCCCGCGCCTGTTCGACCGTTTCATCCACGGGGAGGATCCCGATCGTGATGCTCGTGCGGATGCGTTCTCTGAATCCGCCGAGCACCTTCCACAGCGGGAGCCCGGCCCGCTTCCCCAGAATGTCGTGCAGCGCCATGTCCACTGCAGACCGGGCCGAGGGTTGTGTCGCGAGCGGTTCCCGGAGCCGCTCGAGCAGCATGGAGAGGCGGAGCGGATCGGAGCCGCGGAGCTCCGATTCGACGACATTGCGGATCGCGTCGAGCACCGAGGTGGCGGTCTCGCCGGTGACCGCGAGGTCCGGCGCGGCGCACCCCAGGCCGGAGATCTTCGTATTCGTCTCGATGCGCAGAAACACGTTGGTCACGGACTCGACCGATTCGTACGCGATCGTGTAGGGCTGCTCGAGCCGCAGCTTCACCTCGACCGCGTCCACTCGGGTGATCTTCATCAATACCGCCTTTCGTAGATCTCCTCGAGGGTCATCCCCTTGAGGTCTTCCACGAGCTCGACCAGGTTCCTGACCATCACGTCCCACATCTTTTCGCCCTTCTCGCGGCTCGCTCGGGTGGGGTCGCCGAGGATGCCGCTCGGGGAGATTCGAACCGTCTGGGCATACCACTCGATGCTGCGGCGTGTGGTGAAGTTCAGGTAACGGTTGGAGAACCGAGGCACGAACCGCTCGGCGCGGTCCATATGCACCAACTGCGGCCGCACCGCGAGTGCGGTGCTGGTTTCGATCTCGCCCGCGTGGACGTCGTTCGGTGTCTCGCACAGTGCATCGAGGTCGACGTCGCTCGTCTCGCCGGTGTCCACGGCCGTGAAGATCATCGCGTCCCGGTTGATCATCTGGGCCGCGAACTGGAGTGCAGGTGTGTTGCCGCCGTGGCCGTTGACGATGATCAGTTTGGTGATGCCGTTCCGCGCACAGCTCATCCCGACGTCGTACACCATCGACGATAGGGCCTCGTTGCCGACGCTGATCGTGCCGGGGAAGTCGTCGTGGTGGTACGACACACCGTAGGGAATCAACGGCAGCACGAGTGGTCTGGGGTCGGCACAGCTCTCGGCCACTCTGTTCGCCAGGTAGTTGGCGTCGAAGGCATCCGTGTCGAGCGGCAGGTGGGGACCGTGCTGTTCCAGCGCGCCGACCGGCAACAGCGCGACGTCCACTTCCCGCAGGCGGCGTTCGGCAGCCGGCCAGGAAAGTTCTCCGAGAACGTGGCCGCCGCGCTCCACCTCGCCGGGGTCGACCGCCGCTGGTTGGCGGGCCCCGCCCCGGGGGGATTCGTACGGATAGGGCAGGTACAACTCGTCGTCGGCGAGCGGACGCGTGGGGATCCACACTCGTCCGCTGCGGCGAATGGCGCCGTCGGCATGGTCGAGCAGGATGGTGAAGAGGCCGGGCCGGAGATCGACAGGTACGCCGTCGATCGGCGAGCGCTGTCGATCGAAGCGGAGCAGCATCACTTCGGGTCGCGCTCGCGGGGTGTGCGCCGGCCGCGAACCCTGCGGCAAGAGGCCTTTCTCGAGCAGCAGGTGCATCATGTGCTCGGCTCCCGCTCCCTCCTGGTGCACCCCTTCGGTCGCCAGTCGTTGAAGACACGCACTCACCTGATCGTTCGAGTACCAGCAGCGGGTCGGATCGGCGCCGAGAGCTGTCAACATGCCCACGACGCGGCGGCACTTCTCGCACTTGCCGCACGGTCGCACCACGTCGCCCTCGGTGTGGGCGGCGTGGCACGACGTCTGGAGCCGCTGCAGATCGGGGTATCGCTCGACGAGAACCTTCTCCACCAGCAACTCGGAGAGCTGGCGCACGACCGAGAACTGGGACATCCCCCAGCGCTTGCGACGGTAGTACCTGCTGAGTGCGTTGTCGAAGTAGCGGCTCTGGTCATAGAGGCCGTCGTAGTGGGAGATGCCCTTGTGCTGGGTGCGGACCGTGGTGTCGAACTCGTCGCCGATGACGATGCGGCCGATGCCCCGAGCGCGAACGACGGGCAGCACGCCGAACAGGAAGACCGCAACGGTCCAGAGGCGGATCGGATACTCGTCGGACCTCACCGAGGCAAAGTCGGAACGCACGAAAGGCAACTGACGCAGCATCCACGCAAAGACGCGGTCGCTCGATGTCCAGACCCGCGAGGTGTTGGGGATCGCGGTCGAAAAGTGGCGATATGCGTTGAGCGCGGTCAGCCAGTGACGCCCCGACTCGTTGACGAAGACGGGGTGGGTCTCGAGCCCGAGCTCGTCCAGAGAGGCGTAGCTCAGCAGACTCTCCTTGCCGCCGGACGACAGTATCGCGACCCGCGACGGGTCGGTGTCCCAGGGCGCATTCGACCGCGGTTCCGGGTCCGGAAAAACGAGAGAAGCCTGCAGATAGCTCTCTCGGCGCTCGGGTTCGAGGCGCGCGGCGTGGCCGCGGAGGAAGGGGTTGGGTTCGAGAAACTTCTTGACGTAGATCTCGCGGGCGGTGTTGCGCGCCATCTCCCCGAGAAAGCGCCGGTCGTGGCGGTCGAAGGGCCCTCGGAACACGATCTCCCGGCACACGAGCCCGTAGTTGAGCGCTACCTGGGCGCCGATCATCGAGGCGAGGTTGAGCGCACCGGGATCGTCGGGATCGAAGACGTCCTCCTGCCATCGATAGACCAGCTCGGTGGTGTGTTCGTCGGCACCTCGAACCACCCGATACGGTGTGACGATTCGGCGCCGCTCGACCTGTACCGGACCGACTTCGAGTCGTTCGAACGCGAGCAGGGTGTCGAACAGATCAGGCATGACTCACGCCCGCCTGCGACCGGGACTTGACCGAGGCCTTGTGGAGGATGCGCGGAACGAGCAGTCTCACCACTCCGGCTGCGCCTTCGGTCAGGACATCGATTGCGGGGAGCAGCGTGTGGTCCGTGATCGCCTGGCAGGCGGCGGGGATCTCGCTGTCCGGAATGCCCTCGTGGTTGACGGTGATCATTACCACCGGTCTGTCGGAGATCAACTCGATGGCATCGATCTGCTGCCGCAAACCGTGGATTCTGTGTCCCGGGAAGCCGTCGTACTCAAACCGTGCCGGTGCGTGCTGGAGGATGACCACTTCCGGGCGGGCCGCGGCAAGGATTTCGAAGCCGCCCGGGTAGGCCGGATTCATCAGGCTGCCCTGGCCTTCGACCACGATGACGTCGGGCCGCCGATCGTTCCAGGCCGACCACAAGGCGTGCTCGATCTCACCGGCCACGAAGTCGTTCACCAGCGAGTCGAGAATGATCCCGTATCGCGCTCCCTGCAGCCACGCGGTCTGACCGGTGCCGATCATCTCGGCAGAAATGCCGGCCGTCTCGAGAGCGTCGACCAGCAACCACGCGGTGGTTCGTTTGCCCACCGCCGAGTCGGTCCCGAGCACCGCCACTGTGAAGCTCGTCACGTGTTCGATCTTTCCGGTGAAGAAGTGCAACTCGCTCCTCGGCGGGGGCTTGCGCACGTCGCGTAGAACGACGCCGTGGGCATCAGCCAGCGAGACCATGTCGGGATCATCGGACAAGAAGTCGTGCAACCCGCAGTCGATGTTGAGCCCCAGACGGATGCCCCGGCGTATGTCGGATCGTGCAGCCGCATCGAGCCGCCCTCCGTCCGGCGCGAGGCCGACCACAAGATGTGTCGGTTCGTCCTCGCACTCGAGCGCGCTTCGGTAAGCGGTCACGATGTCCGGCTCGATCCGGATCCCGACGGGCCGGCCGTCGAGGACGGTGCCGGCGTCGACACCGGAGGTCTTCGAGTCGACCACAGAGAGCACCCTGTACCGCTTCGACCGGCGCACCAGGCCGTGGGCGGTCTTGCCGTTGGTGGTGCCAAAGGCCCCTTCGCAGTACACGATCGCGTTGCCTTCGGGGAATTCCTTCTCGGTCATGCCTTCCTCCCGGTGATGACGACCACGTAGCGGTCGTTGGTCAGGGTGCGTTGTCGGTGTTCGTCGAGCAGTGCGATCAGGCCTGCCGTGGCCGCCGGGAGCACGCTGAGCCCCTCGCTGTCGCGAATCGTCCGCGCGACCGCGGCCATCGCACGATCAGAGGCGTACGATGCCCATCCGTCGGTTTCCCGCACCGCATCGAGGGCCAGGTCGCCGTCGATGGAGTGCCAGTTGATCAGTGGTTCGTTGACCGCGGTTTCCCGAATCGAATGTGGGTCGAGATCCTCGCACGTCGGTGTGCTCTTCAGATACGACTGTACGATCGGGTTCTTCCGCCACGAGGAGCCTGCCACCATGCGTGGTATATGTGAGATCTTGCCCCTTCGATACAGGCTCTGGAAACCCCGGTATATGCCGGCGAGGGTGGTTCCGTTGGACACCGGGACAGCGACGGCAGCAGGCGCGTCGCGCAGCTCGTCGTAGATCTCATAGGCGATCTCGCCGTACGCGCGCATCTGGATCGGGGTGTTGGCGCCGCCCGGGTTGGCGTCGTACAGCTCGTCGCGTTCCGCCCGTTCACGCGACGCCGTCACCGCGGTCTCGTAATCCCCTTGGACAGTCACGATCTCGGCGCCGTAGCCTCGCATCTCTTCGATCCGCCGGCTCTTGTAGCTGGAGGGGATGAAGACAACACACTTCAGGCCCGCGAATGAGGCGGCAAGAGCGACCGCCGCACCGTAGTTGCCGCACGTGGCCGCGGTCACGGTGTCGAAGCCGCGCCGCATCGCGTCCATCGCCTGCGCGAACGCGATCCGGTCCTTCTGTGTGCCGGTGGGATTGCCGCCGTCAAACTTGAGGAAGATCTGCCTCAGACCTGTTTCGCGCTCGATGTTGCGGGCGCGCCCCAGGTGGGTGTCGCCGATCTCCGAATCGATGATGTTCTCGTACGCCTCCAGCCGAGCCTCCAGCTCTGCCGCGAGGTTGGCGGCGAGCTCGCGCTCGGCTTCCAGATCCGACGGTAGCTGCACCGGCAAGGGCCCGGCCCCGTCGAGGATCGGAGACACGATGTCGGATGCCGTGCCGGTCGGGTCGTGATGGAGCGTGGTGTTGTCGTTGGAGGAGTTGTGCCCGGGCATTCGGTCACCTCCCGCCGCCAGAGTTCGACGGGGGGTCTTCATCTTCCGCGCCAGCCCACTCAAGTATCGCAAACGACAGCAGCCTTACCCGCTGGTGTCCCGCGAGGCCGGACAACGGAACCGTGCGTGCGAGCACCTCGCGCCGGAGATGAGACAGTAGACGGTCGCCCGTATCTCCCGGTTCGACCCGGTACTCTCCTTCATCTCGCGTGAGAATGGCGACCTCGGTGGGTGCTCCATTGACGCCCCACTTTGCCGGGATCACGATCCCACACAGCGTCAACTCCGAGTCAGATCCAGTTTCGGCCATTCGAGTCACTCCCGATCGGTTTCCCCGCCATCGGCAAACCCGGCGAGCAATCGCCGTGCCTGAAAACGGAGCGTGGTTGTGGTGAACGTTTGACGTGACCAGCACTGTTATGCGGTCGCAGAAGTTCCGCTGCCTCCCGAATGTCGGCCGCAGCGTTGCGGAGACGTTTGGTGGCCATAGTCGTCACAAGAGGTGCAGCATCCAGGTCGCAAACCCGAGCGCGAACAGGAAGCCACACATGTCGGTCACTGTGGTCAGGATCGGGCCAGATGCGAGTGCCGGGTCGAAACCCAGCCGCTTCAGTACGAGTGGGATGCTTCCGCCGATGGAAACCGCCACAACCGTGTTCAGGGCGAGCGCGCCTCCGACGACCACGCCGAGGTAGCCGTTGCCGCGCCACAGCCATGCCACCGTGCCGAGGAGTGCCCCCAGTGCAAGGCCGTTGACGAGACCGACGGTCACCTCTTTGACCCAGACGCGACCGACCTCGCGGGGTTCGACCAGCCCGAGCGCGAGCTCGCGCATGCTCACCGCCACCGCCTGGTTGCCCGAGCACCCGCTCATGTCCGAGATGATGGGAAGAAAGGCGGCGAGTGCGATCACCCGTGACAGCGTGTCTTCGAACAGGACGATCACGCTGGCGGCGATCACGTTGAGACCGATGTTCACGCTCAGCCAGGACAGCCGGCGCGTCGAACGTCGCACCAGCGGCATCGTGCGGAGTTCCTCGCCGCCGACGATGCCCTGGACCAGGCGGAAGTGGTGCGCGTTGCGTTGCTTCAGCGCCTCCTCCACCGCCGCCCGCCGGACGAGCCCGAGCAGCGTGCCGTTCTTGACCACCGGCAGTGCGAGGAACGGGTAGCGGTCGAACAGATCCCTGATCCGGTTGAGTTCTTCGAGGTGATCGACGGTGACCGGATGCGCGATCATCACCCGTCGCAGCTGGGTGTCGGGTCGACTGAGCAGCAGGTCGCGCAGCTTGAGAACGCCGACCAGCTCGCGCGGCGGGCCGACGACGTAGATGTACTGGATGCTGAAATCCGAGTAGGTGTCCGCGTGCGCCCGTAAGTCGGCGACCACCTCCCCGACGGTGGTGCGTTCGTCGTAGGCCAACACCTCGGTTATCATCAGCCCGCCGGCGACGTGTGCGTCGTAGGTGGCCAGCGCGCGCACGTCGGCGGCGGTTGCGGGATCCATGACCTCGAGGATCGTCTCGGCCCGTGCCGGCTCGAGCTCCGAGAGGAGGTCGGCGCCGTCGTCCGACGGCAGCTCACTGATGATGGCCGCGGCACCATCAGCGGGAAGGCGTTTGACGATCTCGGCGGCCTGCTCGTCCTCGAACAGGCCGAGGATGCGGGCTGCCGCGTCCGGCTGGAAGAGCTTCACCATCCTGGTCTGAAGATCCAGGGGAAGACGGGAAACCGCGCGAGCGAGCTCGCCCGCGGGGAGGTCATGGATGATCGACGTCAGTCGTTCGACGTCGCCGGTAAAAACTGCCCGGGCGAGCGTGGCGTCCGGAGTGTCGGCGGGCTTCGGCTCAGTCAACGGCAGCTCCTCGTATCTTCGTGTTTCACTTCTTCTTCACAACCGCACGCCAGCCGGTGGCGTGCGGCACCGGGCGCAGCCGCAGCTGAACGCCGCCGTTGCTCTCGTGGGCCGGCTCGCTCACGTACAGGAGATCAGGGTCGATGCTGCGAGCTGTCCGCACCATGTCCTTCGCGAGCCGCCTCGGGGCCATCGCATACACCAGGGACACAGGCCCATGAGCGCCCTCGCCGATGAAGGTCGACACCGGATGCCCCTGGCTGCGTAAGGTGTCAGCGATCGCGTCTCCGTGGTCGGCGGACAGTATGCGAACGACCGCGGTGCCCAGGGCGAGTGCTCGCTCGACTGCGATTCCAATGGCGTTTCCCGTCGCGAATCCTCCGGCCCAGGCCAGCGCGAGCCACCAGCTCTCGTGCAGCCGAACGATCACCTGGCTGACTGCCACGATCCAGATCATGACCTCGAAGAAGCCGAGCACGACCGAGACCGCGATGTGTCCCTTGACGATCGACAGCGTCCGCATCGTACCAAGGGTGACGTCGCACACCCGGAACCCGAAGATCAGCAGGCACAGAAGCCACATCGGCATCGTCGCGAGCTGGTCCATCACGACTCCAGCTTCCGTCCGACCCGCTTGATGACCACCATGGTCATGTCGTCCGTCGCAGGCGCGAAGCTCAGCGCCCGGTCAAGTACCGCCTCGTAGATGGCCCGCGCGGGAAGGTGTTTGACGGTTCTCAGTGTGCTCTCGAGGACCGCGGGAGTGAACGGTGAATCGTCGTTGCGAGCGTGGTCGGCATACCCGTCCGTGAGCAGGAGCAGGATGTCACCGACGCCCATCAGGTTGACCTCGTTGACGGTGTAGGAGGGCTTGTAACGGAAGGCCTCGAGGTTCTTCGAGAGATCGACATCGTCCTCGGAGGGGAACATGCCGAGCGGGTAGACGCCCACCAGTCGGTCCTTCGCGATGTTGACGAAACTGTCGAACTCAGCGGAGAAGATCATCGGATCCGGACTGCCGGCCGACAGGAAGCGAAACCTGCCGGTTGCCGAGATCTCGCCGTAGACCATGGTGACGTACTTTTCGATGCTGAGCGACCTCGAGAAGCGCGTGTTGAGGTTCTCGAAAAGGCGCGTCGTGACCTCGCCGAACTGGTCGAGCTCGTAGAGCACGCCGGTGAGAAAAGCCTGATGGAGCATGGCGGCGACCAGGGCATCGGTCACCCGGTGTCCGGATACATCCGCGACCAGGACGCCGATCCGGTTGCAGTTCTCGGCCAGCTTGCGGACGATGTCGTCGCTCCCGGCCTCTCTGGCCGCCGCCATGCGGCGGCTCAGATCGTACCGTTCGTCGAACTGCAGATAGATGAGGTGGTCGCCTCCGGCAGAGCCGTTGAGGAAGACCGAGTCACCGTAGATCTCCACCTCGCCGATCGTGATCCCCGGGAGGCGTGGTCGAATCCGTTGAAAGATCTGCACGAAGTTCTCGAGCTCGGTGCAGCACGTCGTCGGGCTCGGCGAGGCGAGATCTGTTGTGGTGGAGGAAGGATCGGTCATCGGACTGTTTCCCTTTCGAGTACGTCGGCCGGCGATTCGTTGCGCGGCGCGTCCCATCCTGGAGTGCAATCGGGATGCCACCGCGCTCTAGTTGGTGGAGGAGGTCGAATCGTGGCGGCATCTCGGAGTTTTCCGTTCGTCTCCCAACTCCGGACGGAACAGCGAGTTCCGATCGCTCGAGAATCGGAACTCGCGGTTCCGACACGTCGGGAGCAAGGCGTTACCTTGCGGCCGAAAGATGAAGCCATCTCGGTATTTCCCGGCTCGCCGGCTCGAGAAGGCCGCGGGGGCGATCTCGCATAACCTGGCATTGCGCTTGCGTACGGCGACACCGCGATGTTGGTAGAACGTGGTCTGCCTGCGCAACATGACTGGTGGAGGATCTCCCTGTGGTAGACGCAATCTGGCGGATGGACCGGGGTGATGGCCCTCTCGTGGCGATGGCGATCCACGACGGGAGCGACGTGCGGGACGACGTACTCCGTCACATGGTGATCGACCGGCAGAGCCGGTTGCGCGAGGAGGATCCCCATACGGCATCGTGGACGATGCTCGCGCCGACCCGGATCGTCGCCCTTCGATCCCGGTTCGAGGTCGATCTCAACCGGCCACGTGACCAGGCGGTGTACCGGACTCGTGATGACGCATGGGGACTCCAGGTGTGGGACGGTACGCTGCCAGACGACGTGGAAGCGCGATCCCTGGAGGAGTACGATGCGTTTTACGAGGCGCTTCACGAGCTATTCGGTGATCTGTGCGAGCGATACGGCCGGTTCTTCGTCTACGATCTGCACTCCTACAACCACCTTCGGGACGGTTCCGAAGCGTTGCCTGCGGATCCCAAAGGCAACCCTCAGGTGAATGTTGGCACTGGCACCATGACCGATCGCGCCAGGTGGGCTCCGGTGATCGAGCGATTCATCAATGACCTCTCTGGCTTCGAATTCCCGGGTGGCAGGCTCGACGTGCGAGAGAACGTCCGGTTTCGCGGTGGCAACTGTGCCCGCTGGGCACACCAGGCGTTCCCCGATTCAGCCTGCATCCTCTCCTTGGAGGTCAAGAAGTTCTTCATGAACGAGTGGACGGGCACAGTCGACCGGGAGCTGTTGGGTGCACTCGGAAGAGCCTTCGAGTCAACCGTCCCCGGGGTTCTCGAGGAGCTCGGAAGACTATGAGTGCGGCGTCGAGGCCTGCGCCGAAATCCGCCGACGTGATCTCCGATCGATTCATTCGTTCCGTGTGTGAAAGATTGCGTCAGAACAAACGCGTACGCCGGTCGCTGCCGGTGTGGGGGCGAGTCTCGATTGACCGGCAGCTGCCTTTCATGTGCGTCTACCGGCGCCCGGTGAGGGCCGTCGACCCCGGCACGGCTCGATTCGCAACAACCGAAGCCTCCTACCTGATCTGCTCAGGCAGAAAGAACCTCCAGCCCGGAGTGAGCAACCTGGTGCAAGCGGTCGCCAAGACCATGGTCGAGCAGTTCGGCGCGTTTCTTTTGCTGGAACTCTGGGGCGGTCGACCGCTGACCACCAACGGCCCCGTGACCACCGCCGAGCTCGCCCCGCGGTTTCGGGTCGTCGGGCAGAAGGGCTCCGGAAATAGCCCCATGGTCGACGAGTTTTCCGAACAGTTGAGCCGCGTCAGATTGGCGAGGCGTAAGGCGGACGTTGCATCCACGGTTGCTGCGAAATGTGCACCGCCAGGCATGGTGCCGCTTATCGGCGCGGACGCAGCTCGAGAGATCGGTTGCCACGTGTACGGGCTGGAGATCACTCCCATATACCGTGACCCAGACACCGGTGAATTGTTCCCCCTTGTTCTGCGACACCTTCGCCGGAACGTGACGGTCGCCCTTCGGCGAACGTTTTTCAGTTTTTCCCGGACTTCAACCACACACAGCCCTGCCCACTTCCACTCGCTCGGGCGCCGAGCAGTGGTCAAGGCCGTGTGGGATGTGGACCGGATGCTGGCCGATGTCTCCGAGGAGTACGATTTCCTGCTCCAGGTCACACCGGTCAACGGTGAACAGGCCTGGCACGAGTTCAAGCGCAAGGGGTTCGAGCGCAGCCCGACGTTTCACTATCGGCCGCTTCCCGCCGAGCCGATCGTCCTCAAGCGGGAGGCCTACCGGGCACCGGTCGAGCGCATCGAGGATCCCGCGTTGGCAATGATCTTCCGGGAAAAACTCGATGACATCGACCGCCAGGTCACCATGTTGCAGGACCGCAACACCCCCCGTTTTCTGTACGGGAGCCTCCAGCTCTACGGCGGCGTGGAGGATCGACTCCACGACCTCGCGATACAAGTCCTGGACGAGATCCCGCCGAGGAGTCGGGACGGTGGGACCGGGGGCCGTATTGGCCCGCACGAGTTTGCCGCGCGAGCACTGGAGGAAATCGAATTCCTGAGGCAACAGCACGCCCAGGTGAACGCGACGGTCGAGGTCCGTCCGGACGTGACCGGCCTGATGGTGTCGCGCGGAAACCTCCTGGTGAGCGATCAGTCGCAGATTCCCTCCTCTCGCGTGGAGGCCCTGATACAGCACGAAGTCGGCACCCACGTGCTCACCTACCACAACGGCCGAGCGCAGAAGATGCGACATCTCTACACCGGTTTCGCCGGGTACGACGCTCTCCAGGAAGGCTTGGCGGTGCTGGCCGAACACCTGGTCGGGGGTTTGAGCCGGCCGCGCCTGCGGCTGCTGGCGGCTCGAGTAGTGGCTGCACGTCTGATGGTCGACGGCGCATCATTCGTCGAGACCTTTCGGGCGCTGGATCGTGGCTACGGTTTCGCTCGCAGGACGGCGTTCGTCATCACCATGCGGACCTACCGCAGCGGCGGACTGACCAAGGACGTGGTATATCTGCGAGGACTGCTCCAAATCCTCGACTACCTCGCCCGTGGTGGCGATCTCGAGCCGCTGTTCGTGGGCAAGATCGCGACTCAGCACCTCCCGGTCATCCGCGAGCTCCGGTGGCGGGGAGTGCTGACGGAGCCGCCGCTCTTGCCAAGGTACTTGAGCTCTGCCGACGCGCTCGACCGACTCGGCAAACTACGGAGAGGGGCGTCGGTGCTCCAGCTCATTGAAGGGAGAACGAGATGAAGATAGGCTTTCTGGTCAACGACGTGATGACCGAGCAGGTTGGCTACACGACCACCCGACTCGGCTGTGAGGCAGTGAATCAGGGGCACGAGGTGTACGTGTTCGGTGTTGGCGACCTTGCGTATGACTCCGATGAGTTCGTGCGCGCCCGCGCGCGTACGGTTCCGAAGAAGTCGTACGGCTCGCACGAGAGCTACTTCAAGGATCTGCGGGGGCCGAAGTCCGTGGCGTCGCGCATCACGGTTGACGATCTCGACGTGCTCATGCTGCGCAATGTGCCGTCGGACGACTTCATCAAGCGACCTTGGGCAACCACTGCAGCCACCGAGTTCGGCCGGGTCGCGATGCGTCACGGCGTGATCGTGGTCAACGATCCCAACGGGCTCGCCAAGGCGTCGTCCAAAATCTACCTGCAGCTGTTTCCCGAAGAGGTGCGACCGCGGACATTGATTACACGTGACCACAAAGAGATCAAGGCGTTTGCCAAGGAGGAAGGTACCGTCGTGTTGAAGCCGCTCCAAGGCTCCGGTGGGGCGAGCGTGTTCCTGGTTCGTCCCGATGACGTACCCAACATCAACCAGATGATCGACGCAGTGTCGCGCGACGGATTCGTGATCGCCCAGGAGTACCTGCCGGCAGCTGCGGAGGGCGACACGCGGCTGTTCATGATGAACGGCCGACCGCTCCGCGTGAAGGGCAGGTACGCCGCCTTCCGCCGGGTGCGCAAGGGCGACGACATGCGCAGCAACATCCACGCGGGTGGGAGACTCGCCGAGGCCGAGGTCACCGCAGAAGCGTTGCGCCTGGCGGAGATGGTCCGCCCCAAGCTGGTGCAGGACGGCATGTTCCTGGTCGGTCTCGACGTCGTCGGCGACAAGCTCATGGAAATCAACGTCTTCAGCCCTGGCGGCCTCGGCAGCGCGCAGAAGCTGACCAAGGTGAATTTCTGTCGCGTCGTGATCCAGGCGCTGCAGCGCAAGGTGGAGTACATGGAGTTCTACGGTCGCAACTTCGACAACGTGGAAATGAGCAACCTGTGATGGTACGCGACTACGACACCGCTCTGAGGCCCCACCTGCAGAAACGCCTCGAGGAGATCCGCGAGGCGGACATCCTGGTGGGGATCCCCTGCTACAACAACGAGGAAACCATCACCCACGTGGTGCAGATGGTGTCGCACGGCATCTACGAGTACTACCGCGACCGCCGGGCGGTGATCATGGTGGCCGACGGTGGTTCCACGGACGATACACGAGACGTGGTGACCGACTTCCAGCTCAGACCGTGGCAGGAGAAGATCGTCACCATCTACCGCGGTGTCGGCGGGAAGGGGACAGCCCTGCGGGCGATCTTCGAGTCGGCCTACCGCCTCAAGGTGCGGGCCTGCGCCTGCGTGGACTCGGACCTGCGGTCCATTAACCCGGACTGGGTGAAGTATCTGCTAGAGCCCGTGTTGGAGAAGGACTACGAGTATGTGGCGCCGGTGTACTCACGCTATAAGTACGACGGCACCATCACGAACAACATCGTGTACAACCTGGTGCGGGCGCTGTACGGCAAGCGCATCCGACAGCCGATCGGTGGCGACTTCGCCTTCTCCCACCGCCTCGCCCGGCAATACCTGGAGCAGGAGGTGTGGGCGACCGACATCGCGCGCTACGGCATCGACATCTGGATGACCACCACCGCGATCGTCGAGCGCGCGAAGATCTGCCAGGCGAACCTGGGCGTCAAGATCCACGACGCCAAGGACCCAGCGGAAGCGCTCGGCCCCATGTTTCGTCAGGTGTGCGGCACCTTCTTTTCTCTCATGGAGGAGCACGAGGCGTTCTGGGTGCCCGTTACGTCGAGCGAACCGGTGCCCACTTCCGGTATGGAGGAAACACTCGAGCCGCACCCGATCCAGGTCAACCAGCAGCGAATGGTGCAGGAGTTCAACGAGGGGCTGCGGCTCTTCGGATCGGTGTACCGTGAGATCTTCTCGGACGAGGTATTCAGGGCGTTGGAAGACGCGGATCGAATGAAGTCCGAGGAGTTCCACTTCCACACCGAGATCTGGGTCAAGCTGCTGTACGAGCTTGCCGCGAAATATCACCACCTCGCAGATCACCGCATGAAGCTCCTGACCGTGATGACACCGCTCTATCTCGGTCGTGTGGCCTCTTTCATCACTCGAACCCGTGACATGAGCTCTGAAGAAGCCGAAGCCGTGGTGGAGGAGCAGGCAGAGGTGTTCGAAAGGCTGAAGCCGTACCTGGTGGAGCGTTGGCAACAGGAGGCGAATCCGTGAGATCTCGGACAGCCGCTGTCGTCCTGAACCGCAGATGACCCGCGGCGAGTGTGATCAGCCGTCCTGGGGACGTGTATCGCGTTCGGTGCCGGCTCGGGCGCCCGGCTTGCCCTCGGCCACGTTGTCGAAGAACCGCTGCGTCGGGTAGGCGAAGTCGATGTCGTCGGTCGCGGCGAACGCGCCGAGAACCTCCTCCCAGATCGACGTCTCGGACGACCGGCGACGGCGTGGATCGGTGAGGTAGCGGATAGTCAGGGTGACCCCGATGTCGGCCACCGAAGTCCACACGATCGGCGTGAGGTGTTCGTACTTGATGAGGTACTTGCTGGCCGCTCGTTGCACCTCGCCCGCCGCCTGATCGCTCTGGATCGCGGTGTGCTGGTGGACAATGTCGGTGAGGAGTTCCTTGGCCTTGCGCCAGTCGCTCTCGAAGGTGATCGTGACCGGGATCTCGTTCCAGATGAAGTTGAAGCCCTGGGTGTAGTTCGCCACCGTTTCCCGAAACACGAGGCCGTTGGGAATGTGGAGAATCCTCCCGGTGCTCTGGTCGGCGTCCACCCAGTTGCCGATCTCCACCAGCGAGAACGCGAACAGACGGAGGTCGATCACGTCACCGGCGAACGTTCCGATCTGTACACGGTCGCCGACCGAGAACGGTCGTCGAACGGTGAGGAAGATCCAGCCCGCCAGGTTGGTCAGCGGCTGATTGAGCGCGATCGCGAGGCCTGCCGACACGATCCCGATCGATGCTGCCAATCCGGCCAGGCCGCCGAGCCAGACCCGCATCAGCGCGATCACTGCGATAAACCCGAGAACGTAGTTCGCGGTCTTGACCGCGATATAGCGACGTGCCGGATCGTCGACCCGGCGTGACAGGACGCGCAGGGTGAGATGGCGGGCGAGGATCAGCACGAGAACGATCGCCACCGTCCACAGAATCTCGTCGATGAGTCGAGCGGGAACCCCGAGGTACCGCTCGACGAACGCCTGAGCCTCCTGTGTCCAGCTCATGACCGCCACCCCCGGCGTGTCGGGTCCGACCTGGTACCCGAGAGGACGCTCCGCGACCGCTGACTCGCAGCTGTCGCGAGAGGCCCGACCGAACCGGTAACCCTGGTCGCGGGTCCGAACATGTGACTGCGATCCCTGGTGCGTTATCGAATCCCGACAGCGCAGGTCGACGGCGACGCCGCGTCCGTGCTACGACCTGACCTGCTCGGCGAGATAGTTCTCGATGCCCAGCTGCTCGATCTGATCGAGTTGGGCCTCGAGCCAGTCGATGTGAGACTCTTCGTCCTCGAGAATGTCCTCGAGCATCTCGCGGGTCCCGTTGTCGCCGAGCTCGGCACACTGCTGAATCGCCCTGTTGTAGGCGGCGATCGCACCCTCCTCGGCGGCGCGGTCACTCGCGAACTGCTTGTCGACCTTGGGCCCGATGTGGATGTCGTTGAGATTGCTGACGACGGGCATCCCTTCCAGGAACAGGATTCGCCCGATCAGCTTCTCGGCATGCTTCATCTCGTCGATCGCCCGTTTCTCGATGTACTCGTGCAGCCGGGCGTAGCCCCAGTCGTCACACATCTCCGAGTGCACCATGTACTGGTTGATCGCCGTCAGCTCGTCGGCCAACAGCTCGTTCAAGGTCGAGATGATTTCGTCGTGTCCCTTCACGATCCGCCTCCCAGGTGTGGTGTCGGGCGTCAGTATAGACGGTTTCGAGAATTGAGCTACGAACGATCGTCGAATCGTTCAGAGGCAGGCATGATGATGTGCGCGACGCACGAGGAGGCGCCGACGCTCCAGCGGGTGGAAGCGCGATTCCGGCGTTTCTTCAGATCCAGCCCCTGCGGCGGAAGTAGACGAGCAGGGCCGCGGCGACCGCGGCCATCACCACCAGCGCGACGGGGTAGCCCCAGTACCAGCCGAGCTCCGGCATGTTGAACGGGCTCACGCCCGGGTCGAAGTTCATGCCGTACAGACCGGCGATGAACGACAGCGGGATGAAGATCGTGGCGATGATCGTGAGGACCTTCATGACCTCGTTCATCCTGTTCGATACGCTGGAGAGGTACAGGTCCATCAGCGAAGACACCATTTCGCGCAACGTCTCGACAATGTCCACCGCCATGGTCGCGTGGTCGGCCACGTCCCGCAGGTAGAGCCGGGCCTCGTCGCTGATCAGGTCGCTGTCCCCGCGCTGCATGCCGTTGAGCATGTCGCGCAGCGGCCACAGCGATCTTCGCAGCAGGAGAAGGTCGCGCTTCAGGAGGTGCAGCGCGCCGAGATCGTTGGCCGTCGGCGTGTCCAGCAGGGAGCTCTCGATCTCCTCGAGCCGGTCCCCGATACCCTCCAGCACTGGAAACAAATGATCCACCGCCGTGTCGAGCAGGGCGTAGGCGAGGTATGAAGGTCCACCTCCCCGGATGCGCGGCCTGCCGCCACGGAGCCGAGCGCGGACTGGTTCGAAAAGCTCGCTTCGCCGTTCGCGCACCGACAGCAGAAGGTCGGGTTGAAGCACGAGGCTGATCTGGTCCTTGACGAGGTCGCCGGTTTCCTGGTCGATGAAGAAATGATCGACGACGCCGAACAACGAGTTCTCGAACTCCTCGACCTTTGGTCGCTGCCCGACGTTGATGACGTCCTCGAGCGCCAGCGGATGGATCGACAGCCGCCGGCCGAGCTCGGAGATAACGTCGACGTCGTGTCCTTCGACGTCGAGCCACAGGCTCTTTCCAGCTTCCGGCTGGGGGAGATTCTGAGGGCTCTCCAGCTCGGATTCGTGCAGGGTCTCGAGGTTGTATCGCGCGAGCCGCATCCGGATCGGCTCCAGCGGGGGCTCGCCCTCTGCCAATGTACCGGGCGCGGTGCCCGGAGTGTGGCGTCGCCAAAACAGCTGCATGTCGTCCTCCGAAGTACCCTGCACCGCGACTGCGAAACGGGTAGTATCACCGGGCACAGTATAGGTCGTTCGTGCCGTGCCGATCGCGATCCGGTGCGCGATCATCTCGCCGGGTCAGCGGCGCCCCCCCCACGAAAGTACAGGGTAGAATCGTCGAGCTGAAATTTGAAGTTTCGCAGAAGGAGGGATCATGTTGCGCTCATTCTCGCCGCCCGTACACTTCCGGATAGGGGTTCTGATCTTCGCTGGGGTGCTGATGGTCGGAGCCGCGTCGACCGTCGGGGAGGCGGCGGGCCTGACCTTCGAACAGCTGGCCGCGATGAGATCGGTGCGGGAGGTCGAGATCTCGCCCGACGGCGGGACGATCGCCTACACGCTCCGCGTACCGCGGCGGGCCGGGGTGGACGAGGACGGCGCGGAGTGGCGCGAGCTCCACGTCATCGACGTCATGGACGGCATCGATCGGACCTATATCGGAGGCAAAAACAGCGTTTCCCGAATTCGGTTCACTCCAGACGGCGAGCAGATCACCTACCTCGCGGAACGAGAGGGGGACGAACACGATACGTTGTGGGCGATCCCGCTGGCCGGCGGGGAGTCCCGGAGGCTGGTGTCGTTCGATACCGCGATCAAGGAGTATCGGGTTTCCCCGGACGGGACCACGGTGGCCTTTGTAGCCAAGGAGCCGAAGTCCGAGAGTCGTGAGGAGGCGCACGACAAGGGATATTCGCAGGAGGTCTTCGAGGAGGACTGGCTGCCCAGCCGGGTCTGGCTGACGGCGATGCCGCCGGTTGATCCGCCGGTGGTCGATCCGTCGGCAAAGGAAGAGCAAGAAGAAGAGGACGACGAACCTCGCGCGCTGCCCCTCGAGGGCTCGGCATTCAACGTGCGCTGGAGCCCGGACGGACTGCACCTGGCGGTGGATCTCGCCCCGACTCCACTCATCGATGACCGCTACATGCACCGTCGTGTGCACGTCGTCGATGCGAGCACCGGCGAGGTGAGGGCCCGTTTCGACAACCCCGGCAAGCTCGGCGACTTCGGATTCAGTCCGGACGGTGCTCGGGTCGCCATGGTCTCGGCTGCCGATCCGAACGACCCCGCCGCCGGGCGGCTGATGGTGGCGCCGGCGGGCGGTGGCGATCCGGTCGACCTGTTGCCGGGGCTCGAGGGACACATCAAGGCCTTTGCGTGGCGGGACCCTGCGACCCTCGTGTTCCTGTCGGACGAGGGCGAGGAAACGCGTCTCGCGACGGTCGGCGTCGACGGCGATGGAGAGACGAGCCATCTCATCTCAGGCGTGGAGGAGGGCGGCGTGCGGGTGCCGGTCATGACCGGGCTCAGCGTCTCTAGTGGTGGGGACCTTCTCGCGCTCGTCGGTGAGTCACCGGTCCACGCAGGCGAGGTTTACACCATGGCCCTCCGCGAGAAGGTGCCGCGCCGGATCACGGACAGCAACCCGTGGCTGCGCGACGTACGGCTTGCTCCGCAGGAGGTGTTTCGCCACCAGGCGCGGGATGGGCTCGAGCTGTCGGGTGTGCTGATCCGTCCCCTGGACGCTGGCGACGGACCGGCCCCCCTCATCCTCTCGGTCCACGGGGGGCCCGAGGGTCACCGCAGGAACGGATGGCTGACGGTCTACTATGCTCCCGGCCAGCTCGCGGCGGCGCGCGGCTATGCCGTGTTCTACCCCAACTACCGCGGCAGCACCGGCCGCGGGGTGGCGTTCTCCAAGCTGGGCCAGGGAGACGCGGCAGGCGCGGAGTTCGACGATCTGGTGGACGCCGTCGATGCGCTCGCGGCGGCAGGGATCGTCGATCCGGACCGGGTCGGGGTCACCGGCGGGTCTTACGGCGGCTATGCGACCGGCTGGCTGGCGACCCGGTACAGCGAACGGTTCCGGGCGGGGGTGATGTTCGTCGGCATCAGCAACAAGGTCAGCAAGGGCATGACCACCGAGATTCCGGTCGAGGACATCATGGTCCACACGCGGTTCCAGCCGTACACCCGCTGGCAGTTCAGCCTCGAGCGGAGTCCCATCTACCACGTCGAAAAGTGCCGTACGCCACTCCTCATCGCCGGGGGGACGGACGACAGCAGGGTCCACCCGTCACAGAGCCTACAGCTGTATCGGGCGCTCAAGCTGATCGGCAAGGCTCCTGTCCGGTACGTGCGCTATCCAGGCGAGGAGCATGGCAACGCGAGGGCGGCCGCGCGGGACGACTATGCCCGTCGGCTCGTGCGGTGGATGGACCACTTCGTCGTGCAGGGGAACACGGACCTCCCACCGTGGGAACTGGAGAACTCTCACGCCGAGGAGTGAGGGGATGGCCACCCGCTTCGCGGGCTGGGTCTGTGGGGATGGCCGGCCGCTCCGCGGCCTGGGGTTGAGGGGGGGAAGGAGACCTCGACGAGGCCTCGACCCCTCATTCCCTCATTCCCTCATTCCCTCATCCCCCGGG
>JBFELO010000036.1:0-35603 GCA_041552055.1 Candidatus Sulfomarinibacteraceae bacterium
GCCCGCGCCCCCCGGGGGGCCCTCTCCCATTCCCCCACCGCGCATCGGGCCCCCCCCGCCACGCATCGCGGCCGATCCGGGTCGGCGGCCTCGATCCCAGTCGCCCGAACTCATCGTGTGCGGCTTCGGATCGGCGGGACGCCGCCCACGGCGGACCGAGCTGAACTGACCGGCACGCACCTGTACCGGAGGACCGGACCGATCGAGGTCGAGAACCTCGACTACACCCGAGAAGACCGTGATCTCGGTATCTCCGGAGGAGTTGACCTCGACCCCATACTCGGTACCCCGCACCGCCAGCACCGCCGAGGGAGTCTCGACGAGTCGCTGTGGTGGATCGTCACCGGACAACGCGTCGAACAGAGCTCGTAGGCTGCCCCGCTGAACCTCGAGCAAGACTCCGGCTCGGTCTCCAGCGAGGCGAACGCGGGTCTTCGGTTGCAGCAAGAAGGTCGTCTGATATTCCGGTGAGAAGATCTCGGCCGAGGATCTGGAGCCTGTGCGCAGCAATTCCCGCGCCTTCGGCCGCGATCCGACCTCGAGCCTGATCTCCGGCACGGGTTCCTCACGAAAGAGCTCGCGTTTGACGTTGGTCACCTCATAGCTGGGAGTCGTGACGTCCTCCCCGTCGCCGCCGGCGCCAAATGACAGCACCCCGAACAGAGCTATCGAAACGGCAAGAATTGTCCGTCTCGTCATGACTCAGCCTCCCGCGCTGTCAACTTAGCAAACTCGATGCCAGGACTCAGCCCTCCTGCCGGCTTTGACGCGAGGGTCTCGGGCCGTCCGGACACGGCAACCGTGTCGCCTGGACCCGTTTGCCCGGGTTCTGCCCATGTCCTTGACGCAGGTCGGCCATCCTATCGTACCCGTTCCCCTCCCGGTTCCCGGAATTCAAGGGGCTCTCGGCCAGCGGATCCTGCTGGCCAAGACGAAATATCACAATGACGTCTGCAATCATCCGAGGGTGCTTCTCGGGTACGGGGACGGGAAGGGGAACGGAGACAGCCTGAGCCATTTGTATTGGCAGGATGCGGGTCACGGGAATCGGGTACGCTTGGGCGATGCTACAGCGGGTGCTCGTCCGGCGGGAGCTCGCCATTACGTTGGCGGCGACCGTTCTCACGGCCTTCCTGTGGGGCGTCGGCTGGCTCCAGAGCGTCGAGCGACCGGTCGGAGATCTGCTGCTCCGCATCCCCCACCCCGCAGGATCGCCCGATTCTTCCCTCGCCGTGGTGCTGATCGACGACGACGCTGTGGCCACCCTCGGTGCTCTGCCGTGGCCACGCGCCCGAATCGCCGACCTGGTGCAGAGGATTCGCGAGCAAGGGGCGCGGGGAATCGTGGTCGACGTCGTCCTGTCGGACGAGACCGACGAGGAAAACGACGCTGCGCTGCAGGGCGCACTCGCCGACGGGAACTCGGTACTGGCCGCGGTGCTGCGACCCGGGGGCGGATGGCTCTTGCCCCTCGAGCGGTTCGGCGGGGCAAGCACGGCCGCCCACGCCCATGCCGAGATCGCGGTCGACGGGGTCGTCCGGACGGTGAGCGCCACCAAACAGGCTACCGGGGTGTCGCTCCCGGCGCTGTCGGTCGCGGCAGCGCGTCTCGCCGGCTTGACCGAGCCGGTGACGCCCGGCGAGTTGCTGCGCCCCGACTTCAGGCAGCCGACGACGACGATTCCACAGATCGGCGCCGTCGAGATCCTGCGAGACCGAGCGCTGACGGAGAGCCTGGAGGGCCGCGTCGTGCTGCTCGGCCTGTCCGCGTCCGGCGCTGGAGATCAATTCGTCATCCCGGTCGGAAACCGACGGCGCCCCGCACCGGGCGTACTCGTCCATGCGGCCGTGGCCTCGTCGCTGCTGCGGGGTGGTCTGTTGCGCACGCCCGGCACGTGGTCGACCCTCGCCCTGGTCGTGCTGCTGGCGTGGGTGATGCAGCACGCGCGTGGCCGGTTCGGTCGACTGGACCTTCTGCAGCTGGTGCTGGTGGTGGTGGTCTTGGTTTTCGGTTCGATCGCCGCGTTGTGGTTCGCTCGTCTCCTGCTGCCGGTCGCGACGTTGCTGGCGGCGGGCGGTTTCTCGGCGGTCCTGGGCGAGGTCGTCGAGTCGCGTCGGGTACAGCGGGAGACCGGCTCTATCCTGCAGTCCTTGGTCCACCACCAGGCACCTCCGGTCTCGGACGCGATGCCGACTGACGTGCATGGACGGCTGGAGCTCGCCCGTGCCCTGCAGGACGAGCTGGCACGCGACAGGGATCTCAGGCGCACCTTGCTCGAGGGGCTGCACGAGGGCGTCGTTCTGTGGGACGGTGCAGGACGACCGCTGTTGGCGAATGCCGCTCTGGCGACGCTTTGGGGGGGCGAGCCTGAACTCGATGACCTCGTGGCGGCGGTCGGTCGGGATCCGGACGGCTGGACATCCAGCCCACGCGCCGAGCTCGAGCGCGACGGCCGACTAATCGAGGTCGAGGTGTGGCGTGTCGGAGACGGGTACCTCGGCGTGTTCCGCGACCTCGCTATCAGACGCGAGCTCGAACGGCAACGCCGTGAGATGCAACGGTTGGTGTCACACGAGCTGAAGACCCCACTCTCCTCGATCGCCGGCTTCGGTTCCATGCTCGAGACCTACGCCCTGTCCGAGAAGGAGCTTCGGCGTGTGGCCAGCATGATCCGGGGAGAGGCCGAACGGCTCGGTCAGATGGTACGGTCGTTCCTCGACCTGGAGCGCGTGGGCTCGGGTCAGTGGGACGGCGAGAGGTCGTCCGTGGAGCTGGGAAAGCTCGTGTCGCACCGGTGCGAGCTGCTGTCGTCGTCGGCGTCTGGCCGCACCCGGTCCATCACCGTCGATGTTCGTTCTCCCTCCACGGTATTGGGGGTCCCGGCGCTCCTCGAGCGTCTGACCGACAACCTGGTGAGCAATGCGCTGAAGTACTCACCCGAGGGGACCGTCGTCGATGTGCGTGTGATCCCGTCAAACGGGAGCGTCACACTCGAGGTGCGCGACAGTGGACCCGGGATCCCGGAGGACGCATTGCCCCACGTGTTCGAGCGGTTCTACCGGGTTCCCGGTTCAGAGGCTCCGGGCTCCGGGCTCGGCCTCGCCTTCGTCAAGGAGATTGCCGATTGGCACGGCGCCGTGGTCGACGTCCGAAGCTCCACGGATCGCGGCTCCGCGTTCACGGTGACGTTTCCCGCGTACGATGGAGTACCAGAGGAAGATGGCTAAGAGGATCCTCGTCGCCGACGACGACCCGGCGCTGCTGGAGATGATGGTGCTGACTCTCACGAAAGAGGGTTTTGACGTCCACCGAGCGAAGTCGGCGGCCGAGGCGCGAGCACTGATCGGATCCGAGACCTTCGACCTCGTTCTGAGCGACATCTACCTCGGCGACGCAAACGCCATCGATCTGCTCGACGAAATCCGCGTCGCAAACCCCGACGCCAAGATCATCCTGGTCACCGCTCAGGGGACGGTCGAAACAGCCGCCGCGGCCAGCGCCGCCGGCGTCTTCGATTACCTGGCCAAACCGTTCGCCATAGAGCAGCTGGTGGCACGGGTACGAGCAGCGCTCGCCAAGAGCGCACCGCCCAGCCGCGGAGCGCCGGCCGGTCCGGAGTCCATGATCGTCGGTAACCACCCGGAGATCGTCGAGGTGTACAAGGCGGTGGCACGGGTGGCGCCGTTGCCGGTTCCGGTGCTGATCCGAGGAGAGACCGGCACCGGTAAGGAGCTCGTGGCGCGTGCCCTGCACGTCTTCGGTGCCAATCCGGAAGGCCCTTTCGTGGCCCTCAACTGCGGAGCCATCCCGGACACCCTCCTCGAGAGCGAGCTGTTCGGGCACCGCAGGGGCGCGTTTACCGGTGCCGACCGTGATCATCGCGGGGCCATCGAGCAGGCCTCCGGAGGCACCGTGTTCCTCGACGAGGTGGGGGAGCTGCCACCGCTACTCCAGGTCAAGCTGCTGCGCTTCCTGCAAGAGAGCGAGATCCGCCCGCTGGGATCGGAGTCGGCGATGCCCGTCTCGGGCCGGGTGGTTGCGGCCACGAACCGTGACCTCCGCCGGGCGGTGGACGAGGGTTACCTGCGGGAAGACTTTTATTACCGTGTCGGGGCGTATGAGATCGTCCTGCCACCGCTGCGCGACCGGCGATCCGACATTCCCCTGCTGGTCGAGCACTTTCGTGACCGCACCAGGCGGCAGCTGGGGCTGGAGGAACTCCCGGGCCCGACCGCGCAATCGCTCGCGGTCCTCGATGCCCACCCCTGGCCGGGAAATGTGCGTGAACTCGAAAACGTGATCCAGAGGGCGGCGGTCGACCTCGGCTCCCTGGCCGAAGCGGAAGGTCTTCGCCCCCTGCTCCAGGGTGCACCGCAAGCAACCGTTCCGGACCAACGCCGACCCGCCATCGGCGACGATCTCACGCTCGAGGAGCTGGAGCGCGCCCACATCGAAGTCGTCTTGCGCCGGTGTGGGGGCAACCGGACGCGCGCCGCGAAGATCCTCGGCATCGAGCGAAAGTCCCTCTACCGCAAGGCCCAACGACTCGGTATCGAGCTCGACCCCGGAGACTAGGACCTTTGCCTGATCGAGGGGGAGGTCCCCTCTCCGTATCCGTCTCCGATACGCCCTTCGAACATGTAGAGGAACTCAGTCACGGACGAGGGCTCCTCGAGTGCAGTATCGGGGATGGTCGGCTGCGCCCGATCAACCTGCAGAGGCATGGTCTGGGCTTCACGAGCCGGCTGTCGCGCAACCACCGTCACGACCGCAGGTGTTGCCGCGCCTCTTCGACCGTATCGCTCAGTCTGAAGATCTCCGCCAACATCACCACCTCGATGACTTCGCGCACCCTGGGATTGGGTCCGAACAGGGCAATGGTGCCGTCGAGGGACTGGACGCGGTGCAGCAGACGCACCAACGCGCCGATGCCGGCGCTGGTGATCAGGTCCACCGAAGAGAGGTCGATCAGCAAAGACGGTGTGCCGGAATCGAGCTCCGGCGTGACGCTCTCCCACAGCTCGACCGCCCCCTGCACGTCGAGGCTGCCTTTCAACGCGACAACGATCGTTCCTTCGAGCTCACCGTCGGGTTGGCACCGCAACTCCATCCCTTCCCCCTTCCGCAGGCCTGAACCGCACCCGTGCCCCTTCTCAAGAATGGCACATCCATCGCCAGACGTGTTGCCGACTCCGAACACCCCCTGTCATAATCACCGAACCCATGATCACCCTCCACGTGGCTCCGGCTCAGGGCGACCCATTCTCCCACGACGTCGACGGCGATGAGGTCGTCATCGGGCGCTCGATGAAGTCGGATCTGTCGGTCGCCGATCGCTTCCTGTCCCGGCAGCATGCTCGTCTATACCGCACCGAACAGGGATGGATGATCGAAGACCTCGGATCGCGTAACGGCACCTTCGTCAACGGGGTGCGGGTGGAATCGCCGACAAACATCGCGCCGGGAGACGTGATCGCGATGTCGGCGAGCATCATCAAGGTCACGAAGCAGGGCGACGCTGCTCCGGCGACAGACCGACCTCGCCAGACTATCGACCAAGGATCCATCTTTCGGCCGGCGACGGAGCTCATCCAGGCGTCCATCCGACTTCCGGAAGCCGAGGCAGCCCACGAGGCCGACGACATCCTCCGGCACGCCGAACGACTCAGCATCCTGAACGACGTCCACCAGACCCTGGCGACGTCGATCTCGCTCGACGAGTTGCTCGACCTGATCCTCGACCGCACCTTCGACCACCTTCAACCCGAGCAGGGCGTGGTGCTCCTGAGGGACAACGATGGCGAGCTGTATCCCGCGGCGAGCCGCCCGCTGTCGACCGAAACCGACCGGATCGTGATCTCCCAGAGTCTGGCCCGAGAGGTCGTCGAGAAAGGGATGGCGGCGCTGGTCCATGACGTCCGAATCGACGATCGATTCGCCGCGGCCAAGAGCCTGCTCGATGCCGGGATCCGCAGTGTCGTCGCAGCACCGCTCTCGGACCCCAGGGGGACCCTCGGCATGATCGCGCTGAGTTCGGCGGCCGACGTCCGTGTGTTTTCCGCTGACGACATGCAGCTCCTCAGCTCGCTGGCCTCGGTGGCCGCGCTCCGGATCCGCAACATCGCGCTTGCCGAGGAAGCGGCCGAACGACGGCGGCTGCACGAGGAGGTGAGGCTGGCCCGCCAGATCCAGGTCGCGCTGATCCCGGATTCGCTACCGACCGTTCCCGGGTATGAAATCTACGGCGGCAACCAGCCGTCACAGGGGGTGTCCGGCGACTACTACGAGGTGATCGAACGTCTGGGCGGCCGCGAGTGCGTGCTGTTCATCGCCGACGTCTCCGGCAAGGGGATCGCCGCGTCACTGCTCACCGCCTATATCGAGGCGCTGTCGTCGGCCCCAATCGAGGATGGGCTGCCGCCCGAGCAGGTCTTCGCCCGTGTGTCGCGCCGGCTCTACCGGCGCACCCCGCACGAACGTTTCGCGACCGCCTTCCTGGCAATCCTCGAGCCGGCAACCGGCACTGTTCGCTTTGCCAATGCCGGCCACAATCCGGCGCTGTTGGTGCGCCGGGACGGCGCCGTCGAGAGACTGTCCTCGACGGGCATCCCGCTCGGCCTTCTTCCGCTCGCCGAGTACGGGTGTGCCGAGTTCGCGCTGGCATCGGGCGACACCCTGGTCACGTACACCGACGGCATTACCGAGGCCGCCAATCCGGAGAAGGAGGAGTACGGCACCGAACGACTCGAGGCCCTGTGCCGGGAGTGCCGGGGACTCGATCTGGACGCCCTGACCGCAGCGCTCGAGGAGGATCTTCAGGCCTTCGTCGCCGGGGAACCGTTCGCGGACGATCGCACCCTCGTGATACTTCGCCGCGTGGGGTGACCGTGCACGGACGGGTCGGTGTCCGACCCTGGCCCGCATTCACCGGTCGTCGTAATCAGTGGGTCAAGCGGTCCAGCCCGAGGTGCGTCCCACGGATTGCGTTCCGAATCATTCAATCTGAGTCTCGTCGCACAATCACGATCGTTCGGTCGTCCGCCGGCACCTGACCGTCCGTGAACGCCTCCACAGCGGCATCGATCGCTCTGGCGAGATCTGCGGGCGCGGCTCCCCTGTTGGCGACGCACACCTGGGCGAGTCGCGATTCGCCGAACTGCGCTTCGTCCGGGTCCTCCGCTTCGGCGTAGCCGTCCGAGTACAGCACCAACGTGTCGCCCGGTTCGATGGAACTCTCGTCGGTTACGTACTCGGCGTCGGGGAACAGCCCGAGCGGCAGTCCGGTCGGCTCGAGCCACGCGATCTGGCCCGCGGCACGAATCAGACACGCGGGCAGGTGGCCGGCACTGCAGTAACGCACGATCCCGGTGGCCGGCTCGAGCACCGCCAGTATCATGGTCGCGAACCGGTTGGACGGTGTCCGGCGGTACAGCGTTCCCGAGACACGAGAAAAGACCTCGTGCGGCGGCAGTCCGTCCGCGATCGGAACCGACGCCAGTGCCTCGATGTACGTGGTGAGCAGTGACGCCCCGATTCCCTTGCCGGAGACGTCTGCCACGAGCAGCACGACCTCCCGTCCGTCACACCGAGGCACCACCTCGAAGTAGTCGCCGGAGACTCTGCGCGACGGCAGTGTCGCCCCGCACAGCTTGTATCCCGGCACCTCGGGCAGGGTTTCGGGCAGCAGGGCCACCTGGATCCGGCGCGCGATCTCCAGCTCTTTCTCCAGCTGACGTCGTTCGGCCGCCTCCTCGGCGAGCGCGAGGTTTCGGATCCTCAGGGTCGCGACCGAAGCCAGCGTCACCAGCAATTCGAGATCCTCCTCGGCGAAGCGCCGCGTCGCCGCGTTGGAACCGAGCACGATCATGCCGAGCGTACCGTGCGGCTCGTCAAGAAGGGGCGCCGCCACCAGGCTCCGCATGCCGGCGTCGAGCAGGCTCTCCGCATCGGGAAACCGAACGTCGGCCAAGGTGTCGAGGACGACCGCGGCCATGCCCTTGTCTGCCACCTCGCGCACGAGGCTCTTCGAGTAGACCAGCTCGCCGGTGACTCCGGGCAGCAATCGACTGGCGGCCCGCTGGTATCCGCCCTCCCTGTCGCGCAGGAAAATCGCCCCCTGCTCAGGCCGCAGATGATGGAACATGCGGTCGAGGATCAACTCGAGCAGTTCGTCCAGCGAGATCGAGCGGGCGAGTGCCTGATGGACCTCGTTGACGATCGACATCCGTTCCGCGTAGCGCGCGAGCTCGTCCGCCTGAGCTGAAGGGGCGGCCGGCGGTGGCGTTCGCATTCGCACCAGGACGTCGGACGCCGGCCGCAACAGAATGTCCGACGTGGAGGACATCCCGCGCCGCGCCTCTCCAGGCTCGGTCGGGCCGCTCACGACTCTGACGAGACTGGCTGAAATGTTGATCACGTCCCCGGTGCTCACCGGCGTTGGCTCCGACACCCTGGCGCCGTTGACGAAGGTTCCATTGCGCGACCCGAGGTCCTCGACGCACCATACGTCCCCGAGGAGAAACAGTCGCGCGTGCTGCCGGGAGAGGAACCGGTCGGTCAATGTCAGGTCGCAGCGGGCCGATCTGCCGATCATGACCGACTCATCCTCGACCGGGTGCTCGAACGCCTCGCCCTCGGCCGGCGTGATGTGGAGCCTGAGCATCCCGTAGATTATTTCAGAATACTTGTCGCCTTGCGAATGCAATTTTCCACGCACATCGCAGTGGATACCGGACGCCCTCCATTCCTCCGGCGCCATGGGATCCTGGCCAGCATCAAGACGCCTTTTTGCTCGAGAGATCCCATCGCATTTGGTCTGCGCGATGCCCTGTATTCCAGAGCGATTCACGCAGTGAATCGCTGCTCGACCGACTTGCGGATGCGGATGGCGGCGGCGAGGGCGGCGGCACCGGTGCGACCGTCGACAATGTTCGCCGGCTGGTTACGGCATGCAGCGATAAAGGCCTCGAGCTCGGCCTTCAGCGGCTCCTGCTGCTCCACCTCCACCATGCGAGGCACGATCTGCGGATCACCGCCGGTCCGCTGCAGCCGGACCGACGACACCTCCTGGTCGGCATAGTCGACCGAGAAGTACGAGTCGCGCGCGAACAGCCGCAGCTTGCGGATCCGCTCGGCTGAAACCCGGCTCGCGGTGAGGTTGGCCACCAGGCCGGAGTCGAACTCGATCCACGCGTGGCACAGATCGACCTTGTCGGTCAGGACCGGCACTCCGACCGCGCGGATGTCGGACGGCTCTTCTTCGGCCACGGCGAGCGTGATCTGCAGGTCGTGGATCATGAGATCGAGGATGACGTCGACGTCGACCGAGCGGGCGGTGAACGGCGACAGCCGCTGCGCTTCCAGATACCGGACCTGTTCCGCCAATACGAGCGCCGACTGCACCGCCGGGTTGTGGAACTCGACGTGGCCCACCGCCAACATCCGATCGTGCCGCTGCGCGAGCTCCACCAGTTCCTCGGCCTCGGTCACGCTGGCGGCGATCGGCTTTTCGACCAGCACGTGGCAGCCCGCCTCGAGCAACCTCCCGGCGGTCTGCCGGTGGTTGACGGTCGGGGTCGCGACCACGACCGCCTCTGCCTCGGCCGCCGCCGTCACCGACTCGAGCGCCGCCACACCATGCTCCGACGTCACGGCCTCCAGCCGGGCGCGGTCGACATCGAACGCTCCGATGCAACGAATGCCTTCCATCCCGCTCAGTATCCGTACATGGTGGCGTCCGAGATGGCCGATCCCGACCACGGAGGCAGTTACGGTGCGCTCTGTCATGGCCGAAAAGGATAGCGCAGCCGAACCGAGAGAGTACAATCGGGCGTTCCAAGAATCTCCGGGGCATGCGACAGCGACACGTCGAGATCCCGGGGCGCTTGTCTCGAGCCGGTACAATACCGGCTCGCGGCGCCGGAGGCCGGACATGTTGGACGTGAAAAAGCTGATCATCGATGTCTTCGACCCTCAGCCCGACGAGGTCGCCACCGTCGTGGTGGACATGCCGCGCGATGACGCCGCGGACAACGACGCGTGGCAGTCACGGCGGGAGATGGCGACACGGTGGAGACAGGCTCTCGCCGAGCTCGGCGCCGAGCGAGGCTTCACCGTCAAGCCGTTGTTGGAGTTCCCGGCGACCGGGTCCAACAACGCCGATTTGCCGGCCACCGGACGGGTCGAGGGCAGCGAGGTCGACCTGGAGGAGGCCCTCGTTCAGTCGACCCTGGTGATCGCAATGACGGAGTACTCGGCCACCGCGCCGCTGGCGAACCTCGCGAAGGGGCGGACCGACTTTCGCGCCGCTTCGATGCCTGGAGTCGAGCCACGGATGGAGCAGTCATCACTCGCCGCCGACTACGGCCGAGTGGCACAACGATGTCAGGCGATCGCAGACGCCATGGCCGGAGCGGTATTGCTCGACGTCCTGTTCTCGACCGGCCACCGCTGTTGGTACGACCTCCGTCACCGAAGAGCCGAGATGGACGACGGTTCGCTGCCTCGATTCAAGGAGGGAGACCGGATCATCAACCTGCCCTCGGGAGAGACGTTCATCGTTCCGTACGAGGGGGAGTTCGAAGAGGTCCCGTCGTGGACCGCGGGCACAATCCCCGTCATCGAGGAGGACGAGTTGGTCCTGTTCCACGTCGTTGCCAACACGGTGGTCGTGGTGGAAGGCGATGGACCGGTCGCCGACCGATACGCCGACTTTTTCGAGGAGGACCCGGCGCGGGCGAACATCGCCGAGGTCGCCTTCGGCGTCAACGACAAGGCCGAGGTCACGGGCGCGGTGCTCGAGGACGAAAAGGCTGGCTTCCACTGGGCCTTCGGCCGGTCCGATCATCTCGGCGGAATGGTCGGTGTCGACGAGTTCCGGAGCGCCGAGACTGTCGTCCATCAGGACATCGTCTACGCCAAGGGAAATCCAATCCAGATAGAGGTCGCCGACCTCATTCACGCCGACGGCCGCAGGGTCACCGTGATCGCTGACGGCGAGTACGTGCTGTAGGGAGTCCACGGGGTCCAAGAGTCGACGGATCAAAAAGTCGAAGCGTCGAACCCGGGACTCTTCGACCGCTTCGACCTCTCCGACGCGTTGACCCGTTCTCCGCGATCCCTGGTACTCTGATCCCCGCCAATCTGGAGGTATGTCATGGCTGATGTTGTGACTTTGAAAGATGCAGTCGAGCAACGAGGGCCATACGCGGTGTGGGAATTGATGACCGAGGAGGAACAGCGGGCGGCCGCGGCCGCTCTGTGGGAGAACGCCGACCGCGACAGTCGGATGCTGGTCGAGGTCGCCCTTGCCAAGGAGCTCAAGTTTCGGCCTCACTCGGTGGCCCGTTTGTCAACGGATCGAGTGGTGGGGCGGCTCGTACGGCTCGCGGAGGAGATCCCCGAGAACGTCCTGTTCCAATTTCTCTTCCATCATCACATGGCCGAGCGCCGCGACCTCCTGTCGGACTTTCTGGATGCCGTGGGCCTTCCTCACAAGGACGGCGTGCTCGATCTCCCCGACGACTTCGAGGCGCCGGACGAGAACGCGGTAGCCCGCGCGGCCGGTGACCTCGTCGCCGACCGCGGTCACGCGGCACTGGTGTACCTGGCCACTTTGAAAGTGGCGGACAGCGACTTCTGGAGCGCCGTCGATTCGGTGTTGGAGACGTACGCCGAGGACGGAGAGGCCCTCGGCTAGATCGGTCTTCTCACTGTGCTGACGTTGGCGCCGGTCACGCAAGCGCGCGATAGCTCGCGCTGTTGCGCTCGGTCTCGTGCACCGTCAGCTCAGCCAGCCGCACCCCCTCGGGCAGTTCGGGTGCGACGCGCTCGAAGAACACGCGGGCCAGGTTCTCGGCGGTGGGATTGACGCCGTCGAGCCACGTGACCTCGAGGTTGAGATGCCGATGATCGACGTGGTCCACGACCTCGCGATTCAGAATCTCCTTGAGCCGCCCCATGTCGATGAGGTATCCGGAGTCCGGGTCGACCTCGCCCTCGACCACGACCTCGAGCACGTAGTTGTGGCCGTGACCGTGCAGGTTGTTGCACTTGCCGAACACGGTACGGTTCCAGTCGTCGGATCGATGCGGGTTGTGCAGTCTATGGGCGGCTTCGAAGTACACTTTGACGGTCACACTCGTGGACATGTTGTCTCCCGAGTCTGAAAGCGTATCCGCTCGGGCCAGATATTCCAACGGAGCAGAGTCAAAAAAACCCAAGAATCCAAAAGACGGAAGAGGTCGCGATGCGGTTGAAACGACCGCTGTTGTCTGATCCTGATCTAATCTGCCCCACTTCGCTCCAGCTCGATGTACAGGTCCGGACGGCGGTCGTCGAGAAAACCCAGCTTTTCTCGAAGTTCGCGCACCCTCGCCGAATCGACCTCGCCCACCACCACACCGCAGATCTCGGAAAGCGAGCCGACCACCTCACCCATCGGATCCACGAGAGCCGAATCCCCCCGGTGGTGCACGCCCTGGGCATCACCCACCCGGTTGACCCCCAACACCCACGCCATGCCGTCTATGGCCCGGGCCGCCAGCAGGGTCCGCCAGGCGTGGCTACGTCGCACCGGCCAGTTGGCGACCACGACGAACAGGTCGGTGGCCGGCGCAGCGATGCGGAACAGCTCGGGGAACCGGAGGTCGTAGCAGATCAGCGGCGTGACGCGGACTCCTTCCACCTCGGCCGTGTATAGGCTGTCACCTGCGTCGAACACCGCGTGCTCGCCGGCCAGACTGAACGGATGAATCTTGCGATAGTGCACGATCTCACTGCCGTCGGGCGCCACGAGCGTGCAGCAGTTGACGGGTCGTGGGTCCGCGGCCTCGGCGTACCCTCCGAGGACCCACACGCCATGCTGGCGGGCGGTGTCGACGAGGAATCCGCGAACGGCTTCGCCATGGTCCGCGACTGCGGGCGAAGCCACCGAGAATCCGGTCGCGAACATCTCCGGCAACGCCACCAACTGCGCCCCCGCCCCGGCGGCCTCGACGATCAGATCGGTCGCCCGGCTGAAGTTCTCCTCGGGATTCTCCCAGACGATGTCGAACTGAATTCCGGCCACGATCATCGCTCGAGCCTAGCACGATGAGGATCGCGCGGCGAAATGCTCCCCGAGTCTCAGGTTTCCTGGCAATTCGAGCACTGGATTGCGCATAATGACTGCGGCACACCGCCACGACGGAAACCACATGAGCGCCTCTCGCACCTCGGCCCCGAACGGCCGGCCAATACACCCCGGGCCGCCCCCGTCCGCGGGCACTCCACAACCCCACTGGACACGGCGAAGGCTGTGGGCGTTGCCCGTGATCGTGGGCCTGAACGTGGTGGTCTTCCTGGCCTGGCAGGCGGCGGTCCATGGCGGTGAACTGTGGGCGGTCCTCGCGCGGAACTTCCTGGTCAGTAGCCACCGCCTCGGACAGGGCATGTGGTGGACCCTGCTGACGGCCGCATTCTCCCACATGGAGCTGTGGCACCTCGCGCTCAACATGATCGTGCTCTGGAGCTTCGGCAACGTGCTCGAGCGGCTGCTGGGGGTCAGGGTGTTCGTCGCCTTCTACCTGGTAGCCGCCGTCTTCTCGTCCGCCAGTCACTGCCTGGTGTCGTCCCTAGTGCTCGGCGATGACCGGATCGCCGCACTCGGCGCTTCCGGCGCCGTGAGCGCAGTACTGCTGGCTTTCGCACTGCTCTTCCCCCGGCACAAGATACTGCTGTTCGCCGTGATCCCGGTACCGGCCCTCGCCGGTGCGCTGTTCTTCGTTGCACTCGACCTGTGGGGCCTCCTGGCCCAGGGACGGGGAGCGGGCCTGCCGATCGGCCACGGTGCCCACCTCGGCGGCGCACTGTGCGGGGCCCTGTTCTACTTCACCTACCTCAAGGACAGGTTTCCTCGCATGCCCGCCGACAGCGGCACACGGCAGCAGCCGACGGTCGAGCTGAGCCGTGAAGAGGCCGCCGAGTTCGACCGCTTGCGCGCCAAGTTGAACCGAGAGGGGCCGGACGCCCTGACGCCGAAGGAGCGTGCCTTCATGCTCGATCTTCGCGAGCGCGCCCTGGGCGAACGGCACGACAGGTCGTGACCGGTATTCTGGCTTCACAGTTCGATCGGGCAACCTGAAGTGCCGATCCGGCGCCGCGTATACCCGTCTCCGTTTCCGCCTCCGTCTCCGAATCCTCGGGCGGCTGTTGACGGCCGAGTCGGGCAGAGACATGAAACGAACAGGGACACGGTCAGACCCCCGCCAGGCGAAACCGCGTCGCCGTCTCCACCAGCTCGACCTCGTTGATCATGTGGTTCCCCTCGAGCCACACGATCCACTGTCGCGCCAGCTCGTCGAACAACGCCTTCTCGGCACGCCGCAGCTCCCGGGTTCCCCCGACAGTGCGCACTTCGCCCCACTCGGGCTTCGGGGTCGTACCGGTGGTCCACACGAACAGCGGCACCCGCAGCCGCTGCAGGTAGCGCCTCACGTCATCCGGCCGGTACCGGCTCACGTCACGCGGATCCTCGGACAACACCACGACGACCGCCCGAGGGGCGCCCTGAGCCGCTGCCTGGACTGCTGCGACCGCAACCGCGTCGGTCGGACGCTGACCGCGGATCGCCGACTCGCGGCTTGTCAGATGAGTCACTATCCAGCCAAGGTCGTGATCCTTGATGGCGACCGCCGATGAAGTTGGATAGAGGAACCGGTCACGTCTCAGGGTCGGGTTCGCGACCACGAAGTGGAGCTGATCGCGCTCTCGGCTCGCCGGCTCGAGACCCGGACCCTTGCTGGACGGCCGATGGCTTGGTCGGATCCTGTCCTGCGCGATCCGCACATGCCTGAGCTCGGCCACAGCGGCCTGATCTCGGACGAGGTACACCCTGCTCCCGGCCTTCTCCACCGCGGCCGGCGCTAGTGTTTTTCCCCGGACACGGAACTTTCCGCTCAGCTCGGAAATGGTGGGCGGTGGGCCATCGAGGACGATTGGGACAGCGGTCAGCTCGGTGGCGACCTGCGACCCGTAGCGACCTCCGAAGGTCACGTCCGAGCGTGCGGTCACGCCGTCCATGAAACGAGCCTCGGCACTGACGAAGTGAATCTCGTTCTGGTCGTACGACGGCAGGGGATAGAGGCCTTCCTCGTCCGGCTGAAGCACTTGACCATCGAAGATCGCGTAGATGCTCAGCGGCTCCTCGGCGCCGGCAGACTCCCATATCACGCGCACCGCGTCCGGCCGGCCATGCGGTCCGCTCACGAGGGCCACCCTGGTCTCGACCTGAGGACGCGGCAGGTTCACGAGTTGTCGGGCGCGATGGAGTTCGTTTCCATCCTCGTCGTAGGCCACCGCAACCAGCTCGTGCGGCCTCAATCCCTCGCCGAAGTCGCAATGCATCATCCACGGCGGGCCGGTCAACTCGCCGATGACCTGCTGATCCAGGAGAACCACGACCGAGGTGACCGGACCGTCGACGGCCACCTGCACCTCGTGGGTGCCGGTCAGCAGACTCAGGAACAGCGTGACGAAGGTGACCATGGCCCGTCTATCACGTCCATTCCGCGACACCGCCGATTATTCCCTCCCAGCCACTCTCCGACGTGGCACGGATGGCGAACAGCACCGTTTGACAGCGGGTCGGGAGCCTCACTATCCTGCATCGGTTCGGCTGCGACGTCATCGCAGCAATCCTCAGGAGACCCGAGGCGTGACGCAACCATCTATCTGGCGCCAGTTTCCGCGTTCCTTCTGGAGCGCCAATGCCATGGAGATCTTCGAACGGATGGGTTGGTACGGCTTCTACGCCGTGTCGACGCTGTACCTGACGAACTCGGTGGCCGACGGCGGTCTCGGATTCTCGTCCGAGGATCGCGGCGTCATCCAGGGTCTGGCCACCTTCTTCCTGTACCTCTTCCCCGCCGTGTTCGGCGCACTGGCAGACCGCTACGGCTACCGCCGCATGTTTCTCGCCTCGGCGACGGTGATGGCCCCAGCCTATATCCTGCTCAGCGCGCCACGCACGTTCTGGGGGTTCCTGACCGTCTACTTCCTGGTCGCGGTGGGTCACGGCATGTTCAAACCGGTCGTGATCTCGACCGTCGCCAAGACGACCAACGAATCCACCGGATCGCTCGGCTTCGGCATCTTCTACATGATGGTCAACATCGGCGGCTTCCTCGGTCCGGTGGTCGCCGGGATCGTCCGCGGCTGGGACTGGAAGTACGTCTTCTACGCGTCTGCGGGCTGGATCGTGGTCATGGGTGTGACCTGCCTGCTGCTGTACCGAGAGCCACCGCGGGACGAGGTGGCCGAGGGGCAGCGCGGCCTCGGAGACGTGCTCGCCGGCATGGTCGAGGTGGTGGGCAACGGCCGGTTCTTCTTGCTGGTCGCGGGCCTGCTGGTCACCTTCGTGATGGGTTCCAAGTGGTGGAGCTTCGCCACCTTAGGGGTCGTCACCGTTGGCTGGTTGGCGCTGAACCTGGTATGGGACGCCGCGCTGAAGATCTCCGGACGAACGGCGCAGGGCTCCTGGCTGCTGCAACCGATGCGGGTAGGCGAGGGACGGTACCTTGTCTTCCTGGTGCTCATGGCCGGCTTCTGGACCTCGTTCAACCAGATCTTCATGACCCTGCCCGAGTACATTCGCGACTACGTCGACACCGGCGACCTGGTCCAGAGCCTGGCGCCGCTGTCGTCCTGGATCGCGGGCGCTGTCCACAGCGTTGGCCTGGACACCTCGGGTTGGTCGCGAGCACTCCTGGAGAACGGTCAGGTCAAGCCGGAGTACCTGATCAACCTCAACGCTTTCGGCATCATCTGTTTCCAGGTGCTGATCTCGTACCTGGTGCGCAAGACCACGCCGCTGGCCAGCATCATCGGCGGTGTCATGGTGACCGTGCTCAGCTTCGCGATCTACCTGGTCGCTCCGACGGGGTGGGTCGTCGTGACCGCGATCCTCGTGTTCTCCGTGGGTGAAATGCTGGCGAGTCCACGGTCCAAGGAGTACGCGGGCAGGATCGCACCGCCCGACAAAGTGGGCATGTACATGGGCTATTTCTATTGGTGCGTGGCCCTCGGCAACCTGTTCGGCGGACTGCTGTCCGGGGTCGCATACCAGCACTTCGGCCCCCGCGGCACGGACCGTCCCGACCTTATGTGGACCCTGTTCGCAGTGCTCGCCGCCTTCACAGCGGTCACCCTGGTAATCTATAACCGTTGGGTCCTGCGCCCGGCTCCTCGAGCTTGACGCGGTCCCGGCAGCGACTTGGGAGGTGGCGATGCTCCGAAGATTGATCATTCTCGGCTTGCTGGCCGCCGCCGGGCTCGCTCTCTACTCGAACCGCCACCGCATCTCGGATCTCGCCGGCGTCGAGAGCAACAAGGTCCGGATCCAGGGGAACTGGCACGAGGTTCGTTCCGGATTCAAAGAGGACGACATCTACACGTTCAACGACGACACGGTGTCCCGCAACGGCGACCCGGTCGGCGTGTACAAGTTCAACTCCTATCGTGAGCTCGAGGTTTCCATCGGGGAGTACGGCGGGGTTTACCTGGTCGAGTTCCCGGATCACGAGAACATGACGTGGTACCAGGAAGTGAAGGGCGAGGAGAAGGTGCGCCGCAGGTGGCGGCGCTGATGCAGGTCGTGTCACGACCGGCACGTTGACCTTTCACCATCGGTCCAGAATCGGCATCTGAAGCAGCCCCGACGCAGGTCCGGCGACCGCCAGGTCCGCCTGACCGGTCTCGGCGCGCTCGAAGCACTGGTACCCTCGGTCCATGCCAAGACGACCAGATCGAGAGGTTCCACTGGAGTATCAACGGCTTCCGGAGGAGGAGATGGCGGCGAACGGCCGCGCTTTCTTCGAGCGCATGTCAAGGCGTCGCTCGGTGCGGCACTTCGCGCCCGATCCGGTACCGCGGGATCTCATCGAAATCGCCATCGCTACCGGCCACACCGCGCCCTCCGGCGCCAACCGCCAACCGTGGCACTTCGTGGCGGTCGCCGATCCGAACACCAAGGCGGAGATCCGTCGAGCCGCCGAGGCCGAGGAGCGGGAGTTCTACGAGGGCGGTCGAGCGACCGAGGAGTGGCTGGCGGCGCTCGAACCCCTCGGCACCGACTGGCGGAAGGAGTACCTCGAAACCGCACCCTGGCTGGTCGCGGTCTTCAAGCAGGTGCACGGGGTCGGACCCGACGGTGGCAAGGTCACCAACTACTACGTCAACGAGAGCGTCGGCATCGCGTGCGGCCTGTTCATCGCCAGCCTGCACCAGATGGGGCTGGCGACGTTGACCCATACGCCGCAGCCGATGCGGTTCTTGAATCGCATCCTCTGCCGACCCGCGAATGAAAGGCCGTATATCCTGTTTCCGGTTGGCTTCCCGGCGGCCGACTGTCGGGTGCCTGATCTGACCAAGAAACCGCTGACAGAAATCACCACATGGATCACCGACTAGCCCAATCCGCGAACCCACCCGCAGATTCGTTCCACCGCCTCCACGGTGCGCGCGCACCACGCGCGCAAGAACTCCTCGTCCAGCTCGCCATCGATACCCTCCGCGGCAGCCAGCGCATCGCCGCCGTCGAAGTCGACGTACGCGAGGCGGGCCACGAGCTCCGACGCCGGGCGGCCGAAGTCGACCCCCGGCAGCAACGCGACCCCGGTGTCGGTCAACAGCTGCTCGGCCAGCTGCTGGCTGGTTGTGATCCCCCTGGCCGCGAGCGGCTCCGCCATCGGCGAGAAGTCCGGGAAAAGGTAGAAGCCCCCTTCCGGCTCCAGCGTCTCGATGCCGGCTGAGCGCAGCGTCCTGGCCAAAAGCCCTCCGAGCGAGCGCAGCACCCGGCGACAGTGCACCAAATACCGCTCGATGTCTTCGCCGCCTTGAAAGGCGCGGACCGCCGCATACTGGATCGGCGCCGAGGTCGAGGTGTAGGTCTCGGACGCGGCCGCTGCCATGGCGTCCAGGAGCCAGCGCATACGGTGCGGCACGACAAACAGCCCGAGTCGCCACCCGCCAGCGCCACACCACTTGCTCAGCCCTCCGGAAAAGATCGTTCCCTGCGGGTAGAGGGGAACGATCGAGGCATACTCGCCGCGGTGATGCAGCTTGCCATAGATCTCGTCGGACAGCAGCACGACCCGGTTGCGGCTGGCGATGTCTGCCAGCTCCTCGAGCTCTGCCGAGCTGTAGGTGCCACCCGTTGGGTTGGACGGGTAGTTCAGCACCACGATTCTCGGCCGTCCCGGATCCAGCCGGCACAGAGTTTCGAGCTGGTCAGGACTGAGTCGCCAGCTGTTGGCGCGCTCGGTGGCAACGAAGTGGACGTGACGCCCGATGATCCTCGCCTGCGGCGCGTACGACACCCACGCTGGCGTCGGAATCACGAGATCTCCGTAGTAGACGAGCTGCAGCAGGAACATCAGCTCCTTGGAACCGGGGCCGACGATCACGTCGTCACCCGAGCAGGCGATGCCAAAGTCCTGGCGGTGATGCTCGGCCACCATGTCGCGAAGCACCGCAAGGCCCTGGACCGGCAGGTAGTCCTTCTGATGAGCGTTGCGCCGAAGCTCTTCGACAACGCACTCGGGAACGGGGAACGGAGACTGCCCCAGGCCGAGTCGAAACACCTCCCTGCCTTCGCGCCTCATCTGTGCGCAGCGCTCGTTGATGGCAAGTGTGGCGGAACGCGGCGTTCCCCGGACGTTGAGATTCAGCTGCACATCGGGGAATCCGTTGAAAACTCGTGCCACGCTGAGAACTCCTTTCGGGTGCGGTACCTGCGGCCGCTCCCGCGACGCGGCTGCCTGGGATCATCCTGCCACACGCGGTCGCCAGATCCAATCATCGTGCGCGACCGGCACGGTGCATTGCAGCACGTACAATGCGAGCACCATGATGCGGGGAGCGGGCAGTATCACCTTCATCTCAGGCGGCGTCCTGGTTGTTGTCGCCTGGTCCCTGGCGGCAACCGCCCTGCCGACGCCCTACTCGGCGCTGACCTCGGTGCTTGCCGAGCCCCTCGGGTTGTTGCTCGTTGTCCTCGCCTGGAGGTTTCGGCGCAGCCGCCTCGCGATCGCCGCCACGGTCGTTGGCATCGCCAATCTGCTGCTCCGTGGACTTTTCGCCCACCAGCCCGGAGAGACGACCTCGCTCGAGCTCTCCCTGCTCGCCTTCCTGTTCGCGCTCAACCTGGGTGTGGTCGTGCTGCTTCGCGACCACCCTCTGGCGCATCCACGGACGCTGGTTCACGCCGGGGCGGTGATGGTCCAGCTCCCCATTGCCGCAGGTTTGTTCCTCATCGTCGGCCACACGACCTCGGAGTCTGCTCCGCTCACCTTGTGGCTGCACCTCCTCGAGTCTCGCCACCTTGCCTTGCTGATGTTCCTGATCGCGGCGGTGTTCGCGGCGCTCGCGTTCGCCGGCCGTCGGGGCACTTTCGAGGTGGCGGTGGTGTGGGTTCTGGTCGCCGGGGCACTCGCATTCCTAGGAAATCGTGGCGCGGCCGGAGCACCGCTGCTGATGGCGGCGGCTCAGCTGACGTTGCTGTTCGCCCTGGTCGAAGACTCCTACCGCCTCGCCTACCACGACGGTCTCACCGGCCTTCCGGGTCGTCGCGCCTTCGACGAGGCGATGCGCCTGCTCGATGGGGACCACACCATCGCCATGGTGGACATCGATCATTTCAAGCGGTTCAACGACCGCCACGGCCATGAGGCAGGCGACCAGGCGCTGCGGATGGTGGCCGACGAGCTGTCACACGTCGGTGGTGGGGGTCGCGCCTATCGGTACGGAGGCGAGGAGTTCGCGGTCCTGTTCCCCGGAGTCTCGATAGCCGACGCCAGGGACGCGATCGAACAGCTGCGAGCAGCAGTGGCCGAACGCGAGTTTTCGATCCGCTCTCCGAAGCGGCCGCGCAAGAAACCGGAGCGACCGATCCGGTCCGGAAAGCCTGTGCAGAGGGTTACTCTGACGATCAGCGCCGGACTCGCGGAACGAACGCTGAAGAATCCCGACTCGGGGGCGGTGCTGCGCGCCGCTGACGCCGCCCTCTATCGGGCGAAGCGCGGTGGGCGCGACCGGGTGCTGGCACAAGGACTCAGAACGAGGGGGCGCCGAACCGCGACACGCAGCGGCAACACCCCCAAGGTCTGAACCGCCGTCACGAAGCGCCCGAGCTGCTGGCCAACGATGGAAGAGACCAAGGGGCTTTCGAGTTCCCTCCTCGGGAGGGACTCTGATGGGGATGCTGATCGATGGACAGTGGCATGACGTCTGGTACGACACCGCGAGCACTGGTGGTCGTTTCGTGCGCCAGGAGTCGGCGTTTCGTGATCGGGTCACCGCGGACGGCACGTCCGGCTTCCCGGCCGCCTCCGGCCGCTACCATCTGTACGTCAGCCTCGCGTGCCCATGGGCCCACCGCACACTGCTGTTCCGGACGCTCAAAGGCCTCGAAGACCACATCTCGATCTCGATCGTCCACCCGTTGATGCTCGAGAACGGCTGGACCTTTCAGGATCGCGACGGCGTCATTCCGGACACCGTCAACGGCGCCGAGTTCCTCCACGAGGTCTATACCGCTGCACGATCCGACTACACGGGGCGAGTGACGACGCCCGTGCTCTGGGACATGCAGAACGCCACGATCGTCAACAACGAGTCGTCCGAAATCATCAGGATGTTCAACCGAGAGTTCGATGGAGTCGGCGCGACCGGTCCGGATTTCTGCCCGACCGACCTCGAAGAAGCGATCGACGACATCAACGCATTCGTCTACAGCAACGTCAACAATGGTGTGTACGAGACGGGCTTCGCCACCACCCAGCAGGCGTACGAGCTTGCGGTTGGGCGACTGTTTGATGCGTTGGACCAACTCGAGGAGACGCTCGCGAGCCAGCGCTACCTCGTCGGAGAACGCATCACCGAGGCGGATTGGCGGTTGTTCCCGACCCTGCTTCGCTTTGACCCGGTGTACGTGGGCCACTTCAAATGCAACCTCCGCAGGCTGGTCGACTACCCCAACCTGTGGGCTTACACGCGCGAGTTGTACCAAGTGCCCGGTGTCGCTGCGACCGTTAACTTCGACCACATCAAACGTCACTATTACGGCAGCCACGGAACCATCAACCCGACCGGTGTCGTGCCGGCAGGCCCCGAAATCGACTACTCGCTGCCCCACGGTCGCGGTTGAACCGGCGCGCGGAAGATCCGGAATACTCTTCATTCACCGTACGTTGCCGAACACGTCACACGATTATGAGCAGCACATATTCCAACATCGCGGGGGACTTCGGTTTTGACGGTCGCGTGGAGATCGTCTCCGCGAAACACCCCGTCCACGACCTCGACCAGGTCCGCGCCGAGATCTGGAATGACCTTTACGCGGCGCTGCCGCGGATCGACTCGAAGTACTTCTATGACGACAGGGGCTCGCATCTGTTCGAGGACATCACCCGGCTCCCCGAGTACTACCAGACACGAACCGAGGAAAGCTTGCTCGAGTCGATCGCCGACGACATCGTCGCCCTCACGGGTCCTCGTGAGCTGGTCGAGCTCGGGTCAGGCGCCGGCCGCAAGATTCACCTGCTGCTCGACGCGATGCGACGGAGTGGCACCCTCGAGCGGTGTTCCCTGCTCGACGTCAACGCGGCTTTTCTCGCAGCTTCGGCCGAGCGCCTCGCGGCCGACTACCGCGGGCTCGAGGTGCAGGGTATTGTCGGGGATTTCTTTCACGATCTCCAGGCGGTGGGCGCAGGCCGCGACCGACTGTTCCTCTTCCTCGCCGGAACCATCGGCAACATCCATCCGGATCGTCTCCCGGGCTTCCTCGCCCAGATTCGACGCGTGCTCGGGCAGTACGACACGTTTTTGGTCGGCCTCGACCTGATCAAGGACACCAGGATCCTGGAAGACGCATACAACGATAGAGCCGGGGTGACCGCGGAGTTCAACCGCAACATCCTGCGGGTGCTCAACCGGCGCTTCGGCACCGACTTCGAGACCGACGCGTTCGAGCACGTCGCGTTCTACGACGCCGAGCGGGAGTGGATTGAAATGCGGCTCCGAGCGCTCCGCCCCACCTCGGTGTCGCTCGACTCTCAGAACGAGCAGATTCGGTTCGACACCGGGGACGAGATCCGGACCGAGATTAGCTGCAAGTACACACGGCTGTCATTCGTGGAGACGCTTTTTGGGACCGGCCTCGAGCTGTGGCGGTGGTGGACCGACCCAGACGAGCTGTTCGCGCTCGCGCTCGTACGGCCGATTTGATCCGTTGACATGGTGCGTCCATGAATCAAGCGATCGAAACTCGCCTCCGAGACATCTGGCGACGCTCCGACCAGATCTTCGACCTGATCGATCCCGGCGCGATGTACGAGCAGCCGATCCGCCTCCGCCATCCCGTCGTCTTCTACCTCGGCCACCTGCCGGCCTTCTCGTTCAACCAGGTGTGCCGCGGCCTTCTGGGCGTGCCCTCCTTCCGACCCGAATTCGACGAACTGTTCGAGCGCGGCATCGATCCGATCGGGGTGGACGCCCACGACTCCGGAGCCGAATGGCCGACGATCGACGAGGTGCTCGAGTACCGTGACCGCGTTCGCGAGGCGCTGCTGGCGGCCATCGAGCCGGTCTCCGCCCTGTCGGATCGCGACCCGCTCGCGGCCAAGGGGCGGATTTTCGCGGTCGCGCTCGAGCATGAAATGATGCACCACGAGACGCTTCAGTACATGTTCCAGCGGCTGCCAATGGACTGGAAGAGACGACCCCATGCGCTGCCGGGCTACGAATCTCACGGAGGTGGCCCGGCCGGTACTGTTGAGGTCGAGGGCGGCCCCGTCGGCCTCGGCGCCGACTTCGACTCGATCGACTTCGGCTGGGACAACGAGTTTCCCGAGCTCACAGTAGACGTCGCTGGTTTCCACATCGACCGCACGCCGGTGCGGAACGGAGAGTATCTGGAGTTCGTCCTCGACAACGGCTATCAGAGGCCGGAGCTCTGGTCCGGACAGGACTGGCAGTGGCGCGAACGGATCGGTCTCGATCACCCCGTCTTCTGGTCGGGCGAGGACGGCCACTGGCGGTATCACACGATGTTCGACAGGATCGCTGTCGATAGGGCCATCGACTGGCCGGTGTACGTGAGCCTCGCCGAGGCCCGGGCCTACTGTCGCTGGCGGGGATGCCGCCTGCCGACCGAGGCCGAGTTTCACCGCGCCGCCTACGCGACTCCGGGCGGTGCGACCCGTCAGTACCCTTGGGGTGACGATGCGCCGCGGCCGGAGCACGGCAACTTCGATTTTCGACACTGGGCGCCGACACCCGTGGGAGCTCACCCGACCGGTGATTCGGCGTGGGGTGTGTCCGAGCTCGTCGGTAACGGCTGGGAGTGGACCGAGACGGCGTTCGCTCCGTTCCCGGGTTTCGAGGCCTACATCCCCAGCTACCCCGGCTACTCCGCCGACTTCTTCGACGGTCGCCACTTCGTCATGCTGGGCGCCTCCTGGGCGACTCCGGCGGGGCTGATCAGACGGTCGTTCCGTAACTGGTTCCAGGACCGTTATCCATACATGTTCGCCAAGTTCAGAGGCGTCTCCTCGAGCTGATCCAGGTGCTGCGGCACGACGGAGGTAACGACACCAGATGGCCGACACGACACTGCAGTGGCACAGAGTGACCGGACTCCACGAGCTGCCCGAGGGACGGGTCGTGACCGTCACCGCCGGCGGCGAGAGCGTTGCACTGACTCATTTCGAGGGGCGGTACGCGGCGCTGTGCAACGTGTGCCCCCACCAGGGCGGTCCGCTCGGCGAGGGTTCGATCGAAAACGGCTGGCTCCGTTGCCCCTGGCACGGGTGGGATTTCCATCCGACCACCGGCGCCTCACCGGGCGGATACGAGGACGGTGTCGCCACCTACCCGGTCGAGGTCCGCGAAGACGGCGTCTACGTCGGCATCCCGGTGGCGGAGCCCCGCAACCGAACCGTCTCCGACGTGATGGTGGAGACGATGGTCGGCTGGGGGGTCAGCCACGTGTTCGGCATGGTCGGTCACTCCAACCTTGGCCTCGCCGACGCGCTCCGGGTTCAGGAGGAGGCCGGCAGACTGACCTACGTCGGCGTCCGACATGAGGGGGCCGCGTCGTTCGCCGCGTCCGCGTTCGCCAAACTCACCGGCAGGCCTGCAGCCTGCCTGTCGATCGCCGGGCCGGGAGCCACCAACCTCCTGACGGGCCTGTGGGACGCCAAGGTGGACCGGGCCCCGGTACTGGCTCTGACCGGCCAGGTGGACACCCAGGTGCTGGGGCCCGGGGCGTTCCAAGAGCTGGACCTGGCGGCGGTATACCAACCCGTCGCCGCCTGGAGCCAGACCGTGCTTCCCTCCAGCCGCCACGCGGAACTGATGTCGCTCGCACTCAAACACGCAATCCAGCTCCGGGACGTGGCACACCTGGTCTTTCCCGACGAGGTCCAGGTGTTGCCAGTTTCCAAAGACACGACGCCGACAGAACCTGTCGGTCGGCTGACGGCGATGGAGATCGCACCAGCGGAGAGCTCGCTCGAGGTCGCGGTCCAGCGCCTGCGTCACGCCAAACGGCCAGTGATCATCGTCGGCCACGGTGCGCGCGGTCATATGGACGACGTGGTCGCGCTCGCCGACCGACTCCACTGCCCGATTGTCACCACGTTCAAAGGCAAGGGCCTGATCTCGGACCACCACCCGCTCGGCTGCGGCGTACTGGGGCGGAGCGGCACACCGATCGCATCGTGGTTCATGAACGAGTCCGACCTGTTGGTCGTCTTCGGCGCGTCGTTCTCCAACCACACGGGGATCACTCCAAAAAAGCCTATCGTCCACGTCGACTTCGATCCGATCGCCATGGGCCGGAAGCACGCGGTGGAGGTCTCCGTGCTGGGACACATCGCGGTCACCGCCCGGTTGCTCACAGCCCGGCTCGGAGACGACCTCCCCTCGACGGACCAGCGTCCCGAGATTGCCGACCGGTGGCGCGTGTGGCGTGCCGAGAAGGAGCGGCGACTCCGCGATGATCGAGGGCGCGGCATCAACTCCGCGTCGGTCTTCGCATCGATGACCCGGCAGCTTCCGGACAACGCGGTCATCGCCGTCGACGTGGGCAACAACACCTACTCGTTCGGCCGTTACTTCGAGTGCACCGCCCAGTCGGTGCTGATGTCGGGCTACCTCGGGTCGATCGGATTCGGGTACCCGGCGGCGATCGGCGCGTGGGCGGCGGCACCCGACCGTCCGATCGTCGCGGTCACCGGGGATGGCGGCTTCGGACAGTACATGGCCGAGATCACCACAGCCGTAAAGTACGGCATGAAGATCACCCACGTCCTACTCAACAACTCCGAACTGGGCAAGATCTCGAAGGAGCAGCGGTCGGCCCACTTCCCGGTGTGGCAGACGGCGCTGGTCAACCCCGACTTCGCACGCTTCGCGGAAAGCTGCGGCGCCCTAGGCATAAGGGTCACGGATACCAGACGCCTCGACGAGGCGCTCGGCGATGCGCTGTCTCACGACGGGCCGTCGCTGGTGGAGGTCATCACCGATCCCGAACTCGTGTGACGGCACGGGCTCTCGCGAATCCGAACCGGGAACAGGTGGGGCGGCGTGCCGGTGTATCCTCAATAGAGAATCGAGGTCAACCGCAGCCCAAGGGAGGACGTGCATGTTCCTGACAATGCTCAACGACGAGGAGAAGCGAGCGTTCGCGCTTCTGGCAGAGAAGATGATCGAGGCGGACGGCATCGTGGTGGGGCGCGAGGCAGCAACGATTGCCGCGTACAAGGGCGAGATGGGTCTCGAAGCCCCATCCGGAGGTGAGAATCAGGACATCGAGGACCTCGCCGCGGTCTTCGACAGCCGTCGCTCCAGGGTCGTGGCGCTGCTCGAGTTGATCGGGCTTGGTTACTCCGACACCAGCTTCAGCGTCACCGAGCGGTCACTCGTGTTCGCCCTGGCCCGGGCGATGAATATCGAAGCCGACACCCTGGTCGATCTCGAGGCGTGGGTGCAGCAGCACGTCCGGCTGATCCGCCAGGCGATGGAACTCCTGCGAGAGTAGTCCTCCGTCCTCACTTCGCCGATCAGTCGTGCCCGTATCCGTATCCGTATCCGTACCCTACATGAACGCGTAGCGCTCGGAAAAGGAGACGGAAACGGATACGGTCATCGCGAGGAAACTCGTCCAGGGAGCATGATCCACCTCATCAGGCTGCACGGGCATGATGCCTGTCAGAAGAGAACCGAACCGATCACGAGGGTGACGGCCAATACTGTGTTGGTCGTCAGGTTCCAGACCACGTTCGCTCCCAGGGCTGGGATCGGAACCGGCCGTTCGATGTCGCCGGCCACCCACCCGAACGGCTTCGCCAGCAACAGCGAAGGCAGTGCCGCCACCAGGCAGACGGCAGGCAGCGCTCCCACCACCACCGCGATGACGATGACGGACGGTGTCGCCAGCGCTGCCGCTGCGTAGATCCACGCCGCGGTCCGCCGGCCGAACAAGATCACCAGGTTGCGACGCCCGCCCTCGCGATCCGCCCCCTCATCTGGAAACTCGTTGAGTAGCAGCAGGTTGAATGTCATGAATGTGGCCGGCAACGCAGCCGCCCACGCCGCCGGACCGACCGTGCCGTCCTGCACGAGTGCGGTCCCGAGCACCGGCAGCCCGCCGAGCCCGAGCCCGGCCGCGATCTCGCCGATACCAACACGCGCAAGCACGTCGGTGTAGGCGAGCACGCTGATCGCCCCGATCACCACGATCGGCACCAACGGCCAACCGACCGCGGAGACGAGATAGACGCCCACCGCGAGACCGAGCGCTGCACATGTGAGACCGAACGCCAGTGCCGAACTCGGGCTCATCCTGCCCTGCGGCAAAGTGCCGCTGCCGCCGGAGAAGGGCGTCCGTTCGGTTGCAAGGTCGATCCCGGTCCGCATGTCACTCCACTCGTTGAGGATATTGACCGCCATGTGGAGGGCGACCAAACCCAAGAGCGCCAACAACGTGCGCGACCAGCTGAAGTGGCCATCGAAGACGCCGGCCGCACCGCCCACTGCCACGAGGGTGACCGGCAGCAGCAGAAACGGCGCCCGGGCTACCCCTGCAAAGTGCTTGAACGTCTCCATGTCCACGAAGTATAGCCGCACGTTGTCGTTGCTGAGGCTGTATCCGTCCCCACATCTCAGGATTCCTGCGTTCCCGGTTTCTTTTCGCGGACTCGGGTTGTCTAACTGGTACCATGAGGATCTCAGCCACCATGACCGAGGTCGACCACCCCCCACAACCTCCAGCCGAGCAGAATCGGGTGATCGACGAGCGGGATCTGCTGCGGGCGATGACGACCGGTGACCGTGAGGCTGCGTCCGAGCTGGTCGATCGCACCTACTCCTCGATATACGCCGCGCTGTTCCGATTCACTGGGGGCGACGAGGAGTTGGCCGCCGATCTGACCCAGGAGACCTACCGCAAGGCGTGGTCGGCGCTGCCGCGGTTCGACGGCCGGTCGCGCTTCGGAACCTGGCTGTACCGGATCGCCTACACCACCTTCCTCAACCACGTCCGGCGGCCTCGACGTCTGGTTCCGATGGAGCCGGGTCACGAGAGGACCGCTGTCGAGCCCGCCGCCACCAGCGAATCGTTGCTCGAGCGCTCTCAGGAGGCGAGCAGGCTGCGCCGCGCAGTCCTCGACCTCCCGGAGGAGCTCCGACTCGCGGTCACCGCGAGGTATTGGGGAGAGGTTCCCGTGCGCGAGATCGCCCGGCTCGAGGGGATCACCCAGCCGGCGGTGCGCAAGCGGATCAAGCGCGCGCTGAAGATCCTCGGCCACGCGATGGAGGTGGCGTCATGACACAAAGCAACGTCGAGCGGTTGCTCACCGGGCAATCTGTCCCACGCCCTCCCGAAGGACTTGCCGAGCGCATCAAGGAGGAGATCCCCGACCCGCTCGAGGCAGGCGCTGCTTCGCGCGAACACGATCCCGTCGTGCGGATGCCGCAGCGACAGCAACGACGACACTGGCAGCTCGCCGCGGCGGCGGTCATCGTGGTGGCCCTCACCGCTGCCGTGACCTGGCAGCTGAGAAACCTGGGACCCGATCCACGAGTCCTCGAGGGCTCAGGCGAAAGAGCACTTGGGCAGACGACATCCGAACCCCAAGCCACTCCGCCGGCGCGCGTGACCACCGGGGACGAGCTCGACCAGGTCGCGTCACCAGTCGAAAAGACCTCGCTCGATGATGCGGATGTGACACGACCCGGCGGCAAATCGCAGCTGATGGAGGAGCCGGAGATCGAAGTCGGAGCCGGCGCTCAAGCCTTACGGCCCCAGTCCCTGGAGCGGGACAAGAATCTGCCGACCTCTCGGCAACGTGAGGTCAACGAGCAGCTCGTCGCTGAGCAACGATCGGTGAAGGACGATGCGCGGGCGGTGAAGGACGAGAAGAAGAGCGAGTTGAGACTCGATCCCCGAGAGGTCGCCGGACGGCTCTCGGCCGATGCGCTGTCCGCGACCTCCCAAGCACCCGCTGTCGCACTACCCACCGCCGCCAAACGTGGCGCCGTCAGGGTGGACTTCGACCCGGAGCAGGCGGCACCGCCGCCGTCGACCGGGGGCACCGCCGAGCCCAACGACCAGCCCTACGGCGACGTGTTCTTCCGCAGTTACGGTGTCAACCCTTTCATCGACACCGAGGACGATCCACTGTCGACCTTCGGGCTCGAGGTGGACACGGGGTCGTACACGGTGGTTCGGCGATACCTGAGAGACGGTCACCTGCCGCCGCACGAGGCGGTGCGGGTCGAGGAGTTCCTGAATGCGTTCGACTACGGAGACACGCCTCCACGGCGGGACGACTTCGCTCTCACCGCCGAGGGCGCGCCGTCGCCGTTCGGCGAGGGTCAGCGCTACTACCTCCTGAGATTCGGCGTTGCCGCCCGCCAAGTTGCTGCCGAGGATCGGCCGGCCGCGGTGCTCGTCTTCGTCGTCGACACGTCCGGCTCCATGAACCGCGAGAACCGGCTCGGCGTGGTCAAGAAGGCGCTGTACGAGCTGCTCGAACACCTGAGGTCGGATGACCGCGTCGGGCTCGTGGTCTATGGATCACGGGGTGAGGTGCTGCTCGAGCCCACGAGTGACCACGAGGCGATCAGGTCGGCGTTGGGTCGGCTGCACGCCTCCGGTTCGACCAACGCCGAGGAGGGCCTGGTGCTCGCCTACGAGCTGGCGGACCGGTTCCGCGATGACGAGACCATCAACCGCGTGATTCTGTGCTCGGACGGGGTTGCCAACGTCGGCCGGACCGGACCGGAGAGCCTGCTTGGGCGGATCGAGCGATACGCCGACCGGGGTGTCGAGCTCACTGCAGTCGGATTCGGCATGGGCAACTACAACGACGTGCTCATGGAGCAGCTCGCCGACACCGGGAACGGCCGCTATGCATACGTTGATGCGCTGCCCGAGGCTCGTCGGATCTTCGTCGAAGAGCTCACCGGGACGCTGTTGACCCTCGCGTTCGACGCCAAGGCCCAGGTGGAGTTCAATCCCGACGTGGTGGCGCGCTACCGGTTGCTCGGGTACGAGAATCGAGACATCGCGGACGAGCGGTTCCGTGACCCGACAGTCGACGCCGGCGAGATCGGCGCGGGGCACAGCGTCACCGCTCTGTACGAGATCAAGCTGCATCCGGATGTCGCGCGAGCAACGACGTCGCGCAACGTCGCGACGCTGCGGCTCCGCTACCGGCCGGTCGGTGCCGACGAGGCCGTCGAGGTGGAACGGCCGCTGGAGCTTCGAGACCTCGCCCCGAGCTGGGACAGCGCCGGCCCATCGCTCAGGCTCGCCACCCTGGTGGCCGAGTACGCCGAGATCCTCAAGGGATCCTACTGGGCCAGGAGCGGCGACCTCCGCGAGGTCCTGCGGCGTGCCCAGACCCTCTCCCCCGAGTTCGCCGGCGACGCCCGGGTAGCCGACTTCGTCAGCCTCGTCGCGGCTGCCGCCGACCTTCACGGGGAGCGGGAACCGGTTGACGATGAGTGAGCGCGCGTCGCCGGCGGGCGTGCAACACACCCCGTGCAGGGATCTGGTGAAGACAACGAGAGGATCGGGGCAGAATCCAACCGGCCGTCGTGTTACCCCTCATGCACGGGCTCTCGAGGCCGAGAGTTTGAGGGGTAAATATGAGCTGGTCCTTACGCATCGCCCGAATTTCGGACATCGACATCAAAGTCCATATCACCTTCCTGCTGATCCTCGCGCTGGGCGGGATGCAGTGGGGACAGACGCATGGTGCCGGCGGATTCGTGTTTGGCGTGCTGTTGATGCTCGCCCTCTTTGCCTGCGTCACCCTGCACGAGTTGGGTCACAGCCTGGCGGCTCAGCGATTCAACGTACCTGTGCGCGAGATTGTGCTGCTGCCGATCGGTGGTGTCGCCATGCTCGGCAAGCTGCCTGAACGACCTGTGCAGGAGCTGATCATCGCCGCCGCGGGCCCGATGGTGAACGTCGCCATCGCGGTCGTGTTGGCGCTCTTCGTCGCACCGACCTTTGCGACACTCGATGGCCACGGGCTCGTCGAGGGCGCCATGAATCAGCCGTCCCTGCAGACGTTCCTGACGTGGCTGCTGGTGGCCAACATTACGCTCGTCGCGTTCAACCTGATCCCGGCGTTTCCACTCGACGGCGGTCGGATGCTCCGCGCGTTCCTGGCGATCTTCACCGACTACGCTCGGGCGACCCGGATCGCGGCCACCATCGGACAGGGATTCGCCGTACTCCTCGGCATCCTCGGGGTCATGAGTGGGAACTTCATCCTGGCCCTGATCGCGGTGTTCATCTTCTTCGGTGCTGGAATGGAGAGCTTCCAGGCCAAGGCCAAGACGGTGCTGGACACGCTGCGCGTTGGCGATGCCTACAACAAGCACGCCCTCGAACTCGTACCCGGCGATCGAATGAGCCGAGTCGTCGACTACATCCTGACCAGCTACCAGCCCGATTTCGCGGTCGTTCTCGGCGGCAACCTGCACGGCGTAGTGACCCGAGACGATGTGCTCAAGTCACTCGCCAAGAGGACCGACGACCCCTACGTGGCAGAGGTCATGCAGCGCAGCGTGGTGCGGGTTGACGCGACACAGTCGCTCGAGGAGGTCCAAGAGACGATGGGGCAGGAGAACGCTCGATTGGCCGCCGTCTACTCCGGAGAGCGCTACCTCGGTCTGGTCAGCACCGAGGACCTCAGGGAAGCGCTGTCCGTGCTCTTCTTCTTGCGCCGACAGCACAACGCGACGGAGGGTGCCGGTTGAGCAAACTCGGGCTTGGCGACACCGTTAAGGCAGCACCGCTGGTCTGATCGTCCATCCTCACGAGTCCTGACAGTCGCCGGGGGGCTCCACGTGGACCAGGACATCTGCGACCTTGGGACCCTGATCGAGCAACCGCTGCCGAACCGCCTCGCCGATGGCGTGACCCTCCTCGACGCTCAACTCGGCATTTACCTCGACGTGGAGGTCCACCGCGAGCGTGGAACCCACGTACCGCGTGCGGATCGCGTGGGCCTCCTCGACCCCCTCGACCCCGAGGGCGAGCTGCCGGATTCTGCGTCGATCCTCCCTCGGCGCACCGGTGTCGATCAGCTGCGACAACGCGGGCGCGAGGATCCTCCCGGCTGCGATCAGGATGAAGATGCACACGACCAGCGCGCCGATCCGATCGACGAACGCGAACTCCGGTGCTACCACGGCCACCGCCACCGCTAGCGCAGCCGGCACTGAACTCAGCGAGTCGGATCGGTGATGCCATGCGTTGGCGATCAGGGCGGGTGAGTCGACGCTGCGGCCTTCGGCGAGCGTCCATCGAAACAGAACTTCCTTGACCACGATCGACAGCACGGCCGCAGCCAGCGCGACGGGCGCCGGCGTCAGAGATCTCCCACCATGACCGCCAACGACCGCGTCCCACATCAACCCCAGCGCGACCACTCCGAGCGACGCACCTATCAGAACGGTGACCAAGGTTTCGATGCGTTGGTGACCGTGCGGGTGGCGCTCGTCCGCCGGCTTGGACCAGAACCGGACTCCTGCGAGCAGCGCGACGTCGGTGACCACGTCGGACAGGCTGTGAATCGCGTCGGCCACCACCGCATGGCTGTGGCCCAAGACGCCGGCCGCCATCTTGACCGCCGCCAGGGTCAGGTTGGTGAACAAGCCCACCCAGCCGACAAACCAGATCTGGTCCGCGGCCGACGAACTCTCCAACGCGTGTCTCATCGACGTGATTGTATCAAAAAGTCATGTTTTCAAATAGCATACAATCTCATCTATTATCTGCATTCAGGATTGCCGAGTGAGGGCTCGATCAGGCACACGTCACCGACACGGATCTCACCTCGGCCGCTGTGCACGAGGTTCTGACCAAACAGCACGGCTCCCGCCGAAAGCCGATATCCGGCGAGCGTCTTGAGTGGCTCCGAAGAACGGCGGCACGTTCTTTGATCGGTGGTGGTGATGACGCAGCGAGCGCACGGCTTGGCAACGGTGAAGACCACGTCACCGATCGTTATCTTCGCCCAGCCGTCCTCGGCGTGCGGCGCGCAGCCGTCGACCACGATGTTGGGCCGAAACCGATCCATCGGCACCGGCGTGTCGAGGCGGCGGTTGAGCTCGTCGAGCGACCCCTGCGATATCAGCAGGAACGGGAAGCCGTCGGCAAAAGCGACGCGGTCCCCGGGCCGCGCGACATCGGGATCGACCTGCCGCGCCTCTTCCGGCGGCATCCAGACCAACTCGCAGTCGGTGCCGAGCAGGTCCGAGAACCACGCCGCGGCCTCCGACCCCGCGGAACGGGAGGTGCAGGTGTCCTTCCAGATGGTCACCTCGCGACGCCGCACGCTGGGCAGGGGTGTCGCGACCTCGAGCTTCGGCCTGCCTTTTGCTTCGATCCTCAACCCACCCGGCACTACCGCCACCGTGACCCGAGCCAAAGACGGCCAATCGCGCTGGGTCATGAACCGCCCGGCCGAGTCCACCACCAGCCATTCGCGGTCATGGGCGATGCCTCGTTCGACCACCTCCGCTTCGCGGAGCTCGATCCCCCGGCACGACTTGACCGGGTAGGCGAATAACCCCGCAACCGCAATCATCCGCCCTCGCTCCTCGGCATCCATGGTACACAGCGCAAGTTCCCGCCACCCGAGCAACCGACGATACGAAACGACGGGCTCGTGCCGCTGCTCAGTGGGCGACCCGTTGCACCAGGTGCTGCGAACGCGAATGATCGGCCGGCCAGATCTCGATCTCATGTCGGCCGAGCTGCAGGCGCTGCAGATCGAGCACGGCGATGCCCCGCCATTGGCCACCGACCCTCGAACAGTGCCAATCGGCGGCATGCCACGGACGACCGTCGACCACGACGCGGGCTGTGCGCGCGCGTGACCACAGGCGGACACCGATCCCGGCAGTGCTCACGGCTGGAGTCACGAACCGCTGCAGGGCAACGTCGTCGATTCCGGTCGGGCGCCAGAAGCTCACAGACCGGGGGCTCGCTCCTGGCCCGCGTGCGCCTCTCTCGGCCAGCGAGAGGATGTGTTCGCCCTCGGTGAGGTACGGCACGGGCAAGAGGAGGGCGAACCGCCCACCTCCGACGACGGCGTGGTCGAGCACCGCGACCGGCTCACGGTCGAGAAACAACGATGGGCGCGATCGATTTCCACCGAAAGGCGCTCGCCACCGCGCGTGGGGAGCACTGCCGGTCACCACGATCGGATCGGTCACGACGGAGCCATCGCGTGGACCTGCAATCGTCCAGCGGTCGTCGATCCCCCGTTCCAAATCCCTGGCAATCAGCGGGCGATAGCTGATCGGCTCCACCGCGACAAAGAAAGGGGAGATCCGGCTCCTACCGTTGCGGACACAGTTCTCGCACCCGGCCGGGATCGACGTGCGCCGCCGGTGGACCGAGCGGAAGTCGGACAGCGGTCCGTCCCGCCAGATCTCGGCAATCGTGTTCGTTCTGAGTGACCCGAACACCTGATCGTTGAGACAGCAGGTGCGCACCTCGCCAGCGACGGTGACAAAGACCGTGGCCCAAGGCTCGCTGCACAGGCCCAGGCGTTGGCGGTCCGACTGTGCCATCCGCTCCGGAAAGTCCATCGATCCCTCGGAGGCGAGGAAGTAGCTGCTGAAGTGGATTCCGGCACGCAGTGCCCGGTCTCGAGCTTCCAGCAGGAGATCCATGGTCGCGCCACGGTCACCGAGCCCGAGGGACTCGCGACCGTAGTGATCGCCAAGCGCCGCGCTACCGTCCCAGGAGAAGAGCGGCTCGACGTTGATCTCGCGGATGTCGAGTCCCGCCGCCAAGTCCACCAGTGCCGGGAGCTCCGGCAGGTTCGATGCCATGGCGACGAAGTTGATGGTGATCCACGGTCGTCCATGCCGTGCACGCGCAGCCACTAGGGCATGCAGACCCCGCGTGGCGTCATCGAAAGACGCACCCTGCCGAATGCTCTCGTACGTGGCGGCCGTCGCACCGTCGATGGAGAGCGAGACGCGACCCAACCCGGCCACGGCGAGCTCTTCGGCTCGATCATCGTCAA
>JBFELO010000037.1:0-34773 GCA_041552055.1 Candidatus Sulfomarinibacteraceae bacterium
CACCCATCCTCGTCGTCAGATTCATCGTCATCGTCATCGCCGGCGGTCCGTCGCCCGCGTCACTCGTACCGCAGAGCGTCCAACGGTTTCATGCTCGCAGCGCGATGCGCCGGCAGATAGGACGCGAGCAGGGCCGCGCCGACCAACACCACCGAGACCGCGGCGTAGGTCAGCGGATCCGTGGGCGTGACACCGTACAGCTGAGACGCGACCACACGTCCCGACAACACCGAACCGACCACGCCGAGAACGACTCCGGCGACCGCCATGACCAAACCCTGACCGAGGACCATCCGATGGATGTGTTCCGGATCGGCGCCGAGCGCCATCCGGATTCCGATCTCGCGCGTACGAAGGCTCACCACATACGAGATCACGCCGTACAGTCCCACCAAACCGAGCACCATGGCGACGCACGCGGCCACCACGAGCAGGGTCATGGTGAATCTCGTCCTCGCAGTCGCGATTTCCACGACATCCTCCATGGATCGGATGTTGGCCACCGGGACGTCCGAATCCACCTCCCAGACCTGATCGACTGCAGCCTGCACCACCGAGGCACTCGAAAGACCTGTCTCGATGACGAGCTCCAGCTGATTGGCGAACAGGCGATCTTGAGTGCCCACCCTGAGCGACCAGAAGGGGTAGTACACGGCGTCGGTGAGGCCGTCGGCCAGGCCTTCGTACGGCACGTCCACCACGACCCCGACAATGGTGTACCAGGTGCCTCCGTCCTGTGGACTACCCGGCATCATCCTGCGGCCGACCGCTCTCCCCGGGTCGTCCCAGAAGCGTCTCGCCAACGCCTCGCTGATCATCGCCGTTCTGGCCCCGCCTCCCAGGTCTTCGACACCGAGGCGTCGCCCCGCCACCATCGGGACGCCGAGTGCGACCAGTGCGTCGGGCACCACCAGGTGGGTCACGTAGTTGGGCTCGATGTCGTCCTCCTCCAACGGCGAGTCCTCGAAGCTGTGGCCGAGCAGGATGCCTTCCGAATCCAACGGAACGCCGGTGATCATTCCCACCGTTTTCACACCCGGGAGCGAACCGACGCGCTCCTGCACCTCGCGGTAGAAGGCGAGTGATTCGGCCGGGCTCGGGTACTCGGAGTCCGGGATTGCCAGCCGCATCGCGATCACATCGGTCGGGTCGCAGCCGAGATCGGTGGCCAACAGAGCGGTGAAACTGCGTATCATCAAGCCCGACAGCACCATCAGGACGAGGGCCAGCGAGAGCTGGAACACCACCAGCAGACCGCGGATCCGTTGTCGCGGCGGACCACTTGTGGAGCTCCTGCCGCCATCCTGCAGGGCAGACGACGGATCGTCGCGAGCGCGGACGCCGGACACCAGTCCGAACACGAGCCCGCACAGCACCGAGACCGCAGCGGTGAACACGATCACGGGGAGGCGCACGCCGACGTCTTCGAGACGGGGGATGTCGGTCGGCGCGAGCGCCGACAGCACGTGGATCCCGACGGTGGCCAGCACCAACCCGCCGACTCCCCCGGCGAGGGCGACAACCAGGCTCTCCACGACCGTACCTCGAGCGATGGCACCGCGACCCGCTCCGAGAGCGGATCGGACCGCCGTCTCCTGCTGGCGTCCCTCGGTCCGCACGAGGAAGAGGTTGGCGACGTTGGCAATCGCGATCGCCAGGACCGCGCTGACACAGCCGAACAGGATCCAGAGCACACGTTCGACCCCGCCGACAACGTCGTCTCTGAGTGACGACACTCTCGCCCCTATATCGGCTTTCTCGAAAGCCCTGCGCGTGGCCTCCGGGTCCGGAAACGCCTCGTGGACGCGGTCGACCAGCGCACTCATCTCACGCTGCGCCGTCGCTCGAGTGATTCCCGGTCGAAGCCGCGCGATGCAAACGTTTCCCCACAGTCCGCGTTCGGGATCGGATCGATCGATCACCATGGGCAGGAAGAGGTCCGCATCCACCGTGGCGACACGAAATCGCGGCGGCATCACGCCCAGCACCGTGCGCGCGACCCCGTCGACCCGAATCTCGCTGCCCACCACCCCGGGATCGCCGCCATATCGGCGTTGCCAGAGCGAGTGGCCCAGAATCACCGTCGGATCGGCGCCCGGCTCACTCTCCTCCTCGCGGAACCCCCGTCCGTGTTGGGGCCGGATTCCCAGAACACGGAGCAGCGAAGGCGTGACCTTTACCGATGGCAGCTGCTCGGGCTGATCGCCGCCGGTGAGTCCGGCTTCACCGGACAGGTAGAGTCCCATGTCCTCGAATACGTGGTTTTGCTCGCGATAGAACAGGTAGCTGACGTGGGCGTGAGGCCACCGATCGTGGACAGGATCGCTGTGCCACACTCCGACGAGCGATTCCGGCTCGGGATACGGCAGCGGGCTGATCAACACCGCGTGGATGACGCTGAAGACTGCGGCGCTGGCGCCGATTCCCACGGCCAGCGTGCCGATCGCCAGCACCGAAAACAGCGGACTTCGCAGTACCCTTCGCAGGGCCGTTCGCAGCTCGTTCAACATGGCGCCGGTGCCCGGTCGTGACTCTGAATTATCATCATTCCGGAACGTGAGCAAGACCGGTGCCACCTGGAAGGCGGCACGAATCCCCTGGTGGATACCGTTCGAGTCGAGGCCCCATCGTCGAGCTGTCCGCTCATGGGAAAAGGGTTTCCCATGGGCGGACACCGCCCCATGAAATCAACTCTTCCCGATATGAGGATCGAGGATCGCGCATCGAAGCCTGCTGCACGGCGCGGACGCAATCTCGAACGGAAAAACAACCGGTCGGTGAAGCATCCCGTGGTCGCTCTCTCGATCAGGCTCTTCGCTTCGACCAGACGCTCGGAGACGTCTTCAGTCCGTGGCCTCGACCGCCACCTCATCACAGATCTCGTCGCGAAGATAACCCTTCACAACGTCGTGCGGGGCTCCTGGCGGTGCGCCTTCAACCACCTTGATGCCAGATCCCTCGAACACATGACGCTGACTCGCCGTCAATTCACCGAGCAACAGAAGGTCGATGCGCTCCGATGCGAGCCAGCGGGCCAGGTCCGGTGGGTCGAGCGATATCGGGTCGGCGCGACCTGCGCTCAATATTCGCCGTTCGACGCAGTCCACCTCGACGAAGTCGAACTGCTCTCCCTGTTCGAGCCGCGGCGCCACAATCCCACGAGCCAGAGGAATCGCGAGCTTCATGGTTTCCTCCTCTGCCTGGGCAGTGGTGAGGTCGTCTCACTGCTTGCCGTTGAGAATACCCTCCACCAGCTCACTGTCAACTTCCAGCATGTACCGGATGCCGCTCACCTCGGCGGCCTCGTGGGTGAGGCACGCGAGATCATCCCGGGAGAGGTGCTCCATCGCGAACTTGCGGGAGCCGCACATCAACTGGCGCAGCCCCTGGGCGAGACGCTCGTAGTACGTGTACAGCCCGATCGCCCCGGTGGGCAACCTCTCGAACGCCTCGTCACCGAGCTTTTGCCGCAGCTCTGCCGAGGTGACGAAGATTTCGTCCCGGGTCCTACCAAACCTCTCGACGTAGACGGGGATCTCCCCTTCATCGATGCTTCGACCGATGGTCTTGCCGACCATCGCCGCGGCGATCGGGGACCGAGCCATGCCGATCAGCTTGACGAAAGGTGCCCCGAGGGCGAGTCCCTTGAAGATCTGATCCTCGAAAACGAAACCGCCTGCAAGTGCCATGGTGGGCAGCGGCCGGCCCTGGTCTGCCAGCTGGCGGCCGTATCGATACAGCAGGGAATGCAGTTCGACCGGAGGAACTCCCCACTCGTTCATCATGTGCCACGGACTCATGCCGGTGCCACCTCCGGCTCCATCCACGGTGAGCAGGTCAATGCCGTACGCGGAGGACCAGGCCACCGCCCGAGCCAAATCGGCCGGCCGGTAGGCACCGGTCTTCAGGAAGACGTACCTGGCGCCGGCCTCACGGAGTTCCTCGACCCGCCTGGCGAAGGCCTCCTCCTCGACCATGCCGACCCTGGAGTGACGCTCGAACTCGTGGAAGGTGCCACGTTCGTACGACTTGATGACGTGCTCATCGGTGGGGTCGGGAAGCACCACGTAGCCCCGCCGATAGAGCTCCTGCGCCTTTCTGAGGTCCTTGATCTTGACCTCGCCGCCGATGTTCTTGGCACCCTGGCCCCACTTGAGCTCGACGACCTCGACACCGAGCTGCTGGATCGCGTACTCCTGCGCCCCCAGTCGTGTGTCCTCGACGTTTGCCTGGACGATGATCGCACCGTACCCGTCGATCTGGTGATCCTGGTAGAGCTTGATGCGTCGCTTGAGATCCACGGTGTCGACGACCCGGCCGTCCTCGATCGTGGCCTCCATGTCCATGCCGACCACGTTCTCGCCGATGGTGAGGCCGGTGCCAGACAGGGCCGAGCCGATGGCGAGCCCCTCCCAGTTGTTCTTGGCCACATCTGTCGACCCGATTCCTGGAATGATCCACGGGTAGCGGAACTTCAGCCCCCCGTCGTGGCCGAACCGGACCTCCAGGTCGACAGCGGGGAAGATGGCCTTGTCGCTGTCGGCCTCTATGCCCTGCGCCCCCACCGCGGTTCCCATGATGTTGAAGTGGGAGTAATCCACCGGATAGAACTTCTCACCGGCGGTGGTGATCACGCCGAACGGCTGCGGGTAGATCACCTCGTGACCGCGGTAGGCAGACTTGCCGATCTCACACATGCCGACGCACCCGTCGACGCAGGTGACGCACATTCCCGAAGCCGGCACCACCGAATCCTCGGTGCGGTTCTTGGTGAGCGTTGCCGCCGTCGCGTTGATTCTCGACAGGGACATGTCCGTTCCTCCTCCAGCCTTCAATCTGGTTTGATTTCGCAGGCCACACAGGGAACCATGTAGCACATCAGATCATCGAATCGAGGCTTCTCCAAGCACGGCGCCGCCAGATTCGCGCAGGCTCCACACACGGCCGCATCGGAATCCGTGAAAGTGCACCGCAGCTCGCAGACCGGACACACATAGATGCATCCGCCACACAGACGGCAGGTTTCCGAATGGGCGTCGAACGGCGTGCCGATCGTCCGCTCCTGTCCCCGCCCCTGAAATCCGATGGCGCCGGCCGCCATCTGTTCGGCACACATCCGAACGCAGCGACCGCACAGAATGCAGTCCTCCTGCTCCTGCCGGAAACGCTGTTGCCGAACGTCGAGGGATGACGCGATGTCCTGGATGGTCTTGGACTGTGGGCATGACGCGAGCATCAGCTCGACGATCATGCGGCGCGCCCGGATGACTCGAGCAGACGCAGTGCGAACCTTGAGACCCGCCTGCACCGGATATGTGCACGCGGTCACCAGCTTGGCCGAGGGTCCTCCTCCCACCTCCACCACGCAGAGGCGGCACGCGCCGTAGGGCGTCAAGCCTTCCAAGTGACACAGCGTCGGAATCGAAAAACCGAGAAACTGCGCTGCCTCCAGCAGGGTGCTGCCCCTCTCGACTGTGACTTCGAGCCCGTTGATGGTGAGCGAAACCATGCTGCTACCCTCCCACCGTCGCTTCATCCATCTCGGCGTCCACCTCTGTCCGTGCCGGTGACTGCGGGTCATCGCGTTTGGTGAATTCAAGGTCGCACCGCAGACATCGGCTGGCCTCGCAGTGCGCCTCCTCGGGCGACAGCGTCACCTCCACCTCCGCGAAGTTGCGTTTGCGCCACTCCACGGACGCGCGTGGTGTTTCGATGCGGTCGACGCCAGGCGGTCCCTCACTCTCCTCCTGAGCAGGCTCCACGTATTCGCTCGGCAGGCAACTCGCCACCGGGAGCTCGAGTGGCAGGCCACGGAGGTGCCGCTCGATCATCGATGCCGCTCTCTTGCCGGCGGCGATGGCGTCGACAATGGTGTTCGGCCCGGTCACAACGTCCCCGGCCGCAAACACGCCCGGTCGGCTGGCGAGCAGGTTATTGGGATCCACCTTGACCGTGTTCCATTCCGTCGTCTCGATACCGCCGGAACGCGCCGGCGTGATCGAGTCGACTCCGGAATCCTCGCTGATGGCAACGATCAGCGTATCGAGCTCGATGGTGAACTCGCTGTCCTCCAGCGGCACCGGTCGCCGTCGTCCGCTGGAGTCGGGTGCGCCGAGCGTGTTGCGGACACATTCGAGGTGCGAGAACACCCCGCTCGTGGTCCTGATCCCCGTGGGAGTCACCAGGGTCTTGAGGGTCATCCCTTCTTCGAGCGCGGCTTCGATTTCCTCAGCGAAGGCCGGCATCTCGGCGCGCGTTCGGCGGTAGAGGACGGTCACACTGTCCACGTCGCGTTGACGAACAGCCGTCCGTGCCGCATCGATGGCCGAATTGCCGCCGCCGATGACTCCCACACGTCCCTTGGCCAGCTGTTCACCGCGCAGGTTGAAGGCCTTCAAGAACTCGATGGACGGGAACACGCCGGGCGCATCTTCATTTTCCAGAGCCAACGGCCGGCTCTTGTGCGCGCCCATGGCGAGAAGTACCGCACCAAAACCTTCCTCGAATAATCCGTCGACGGTGACATCGCGCCCCAGGACCGTGTTGCATTGAACGATGATGTTGTCATCCAGCAGGGCTTCGATCTCACGGCGAACCCCTTCTGTCGGCAGTCGGTAGGGAGGAATGGCGCAGTACAGCATTCCGCCGGGCTCGGCCTCGGCCTCGAAAATCGTGACTTTGCACCCGACCAGCGACAGGTAGTGGGCGGCCGTGAGCCCGGCCGGGCCGCCGCCCACAATCGCCACACTGGGCACTTCCCCGTCGCCCCACGGCCTCCGCTCGGGTACGAAGGTCGAGGGATCGAAGCGGTCGGTGATGAATCTCTTGAGCGACCTGATGGCGACCGCGGTGCCGCCGCTGGTGCCTGCCCGGCAGCGGTCCTCGCACGGATGGTCGCAGGCCCGGGCGCAAACCGACGGAAACGGGTTCACGCTTCGGATGACACGATACGCCTCCTGGTACTCGCCCCGGGCGATGTGGGCGACGTACCGCCATGCCTCGGTGCCCACGGGACACGCGGACTGGCACGGAGCCCCGACCAGTTGCTGGCATACGAACGCGTCGCACCTCTTGTCCACGATGTGGCGCTCGTACTCATGTCGAAAGTACCGCAGCGTGCTCAACACGGGATTCGCCGCCGATTGACCGAGGCCACACATGGAAGTGTCTTTCACGACGTGGGCCAGCTCCTCGAGTAGGTCCAGCTGATCCAGGGCGCCTCGCCCCTCCGAAATGTCCTCGAGGATTTCGTGCATGCGTTGGGTGCCCTTGCGGCAGGTGAAGCACTTGCCGCACGACTCGTCCTTGAGGAAGTTCATGAAGTACTTGGCGACGTCGACCATGCAGGTGTTCTCGTCCATCACGATCATGCCGCCGGAGCCCATGATCGAACCCGCCTCCACCAGACTGTCGTAATCGATCGGCAGGTCGAAACGCTCTGCCGGAATGCACCCGCCGGACGGTCCACCGGTCTGCACCGCCTTGACTCGCTTCCCCTTAGGCCCTCCGCCGATCTCGTGAACCACCTCGGCAATGGTGATGCCGAGCGGAACCTCCACCAGACCCGTGTTCTTGATCTTTCCCACCAGGGAGAAAATCTTGGTGCCGGTGTTGCCGGCGGTGCCGACCTTGGCGTACTCCTCCGCCCCACGGCTGATGATCACCGGTATGTTGGCGAGTGTCTCGACGTTGTTGATGCAGGTGGGGAATCCTCCGATGCCGCGCTCGATCGGGTACGGAGGACGCTGTCTGGGCTCGCCCATGAATCCCTCGATCGAGCGGATCAGGGCGGTTTCCTCACCGCACACGAAGGCTCCCGCCCCCCGCACGATGTCCACGTCGAAGTCGATTCCGGTACCGAGTATGTCGGTACCGAGCAGGCCGAGGTCGCGCGCCTGGCGGATCGCGATCATCGCGTGTTTGATGGCTAGCGGATACTCGCTGCGGACGTAGATGAACCCCTCGCTGGCACCGATGGCGATACCGGCGATCAGCATGCCCTCGAGGATTGCGTGGGGATTGCCCTCGAGCAGGCTACGATCCATGTAGGCACCCGGATCGCCCTCGTCGCAGTTGCACACCACGTACTTCTGGCCCTGCCCGCCGGCCGACGCCCGCGCCAACTCCCACTTCGTCGCGGTCAGAAAGCCAGCCCCTCCGCGGCCGCGCAGGCCCGATCTCTTGACCTGGTCGAGAATCCAGTCGGGATCGTCCTGCAGCAGCACCTTCTCCAGAGCGCCGTAGCCTTCCTGCTCGAAGTACTGATAGATCCTGATCGGATCCAATTTCTGATTGTTGCCGAGTAAGGTCCTCTTCTGTTTCTTGAAAAACGGGATCTCGTTCTGATCGAAGTAGGGCTTCTGTTCATGAGCGTTTCTGTAGATGAGCTCGTCGTCCACGGTTCCCGTCAGAGCGGCCTCGATGACTCGGGGCACTTGATCCAGCTGGAGGTGGGGGTAGAGTCGGTTGCCCGGCTCCACGAGAACGAAGGGGTTCATCTCGCAGAAGCCCTGGTCCCCGGTGACCCTGAGTTTGATCTTCTCGCTCAGGTTGTGCTCGAGGATGTAACGCTTGATCACCCTCATGATACCGCCGACTCCACTGGCCTGCCCGCTGGTTCCGGCACTCACAGCTAACGCCGGGGTCGGCGCCTCGAGACGCCGTTCGCTCATGATGCGCTGTCGGAAGTCGATCAGCTCGTCGAGGGAGGTGAGTCGTCTCATGTCATCCTCTCAGCCCGCACGATTCACGAGGCCCGTACCAGGACCTTCGGAGACCATCAGAACGTCACCCCGGAGACATCGAGCATGTGGCTCTTGCATCCGCTTCGCGAACAGATCTGCACCATCCCGCCGCCGCGGACGATCAGCGGCACCATCGGCGCGGTGCACAGGGGGCACGATGTAGCGCCCGCGAGTTCGGCGTGGCAGTGGGGGCAGAAGAAGTTGGCCACCGTTTCCTCGGGGATCTCGTGCTCCGAATCGGTGGTGGGGCTGCCGTAGAGCGAGGACAGCCTCAACCATCCGTGCCGGCGTCCAAACGAGACCGTTACGCGCACGGACGGGTAGCCTTCCAGGGGATGCTTGTGGTCCATCAAACTGTGGTTGCAGCGCGCGCAGTAGACCTCGACCGGGAACACGCGCGCGTCTCCCTCGACCTCCACGTGATCGAGGCCGATGCGCGTCTTTTCGATGATGTCCGGCACCTCTCGGGTTTCGACCTGCGAAAAGTAATGCCCGTCCACGACGACGATCGGCCCGAGCGCGCACGCTCCCAGGCAGTTCACAGTTTCCAACGTGAACTCCCCGTCTTCGGTGGTGTGCCCAGCCTCGACACCGAGCTGCTTCGAAAAGTGCTCGTACACCTGCGGCGCGTTGCGGACATGGCAGGCCGTGCCTGTACACACCGAGCACAGATGCTCGCCACGGGGCTCGAGGCTGAATGCCCGGTAGAAGGTCGCGACGCCGTAAATCTGCACGAGTGACTGTCCCGTTCTCTCGGCGACGACCTTGAGCGCACCCTCGGGAAGATACCCGTACTTCGCCTGGATGCCCTCGAGAATGGAGATCAAGCCCCCGCGTTGGCCCAGGTTCCGATCGATGATCGCGGATACCAGATCGGCACTCCAGTAGCCCTCCTCGAACAGCTCGCAGAACTGGATCGGCGCCGACATCTCCAGTCGGTGGACACAGTCCGGGAAGAACCTGCACGTCGAGCAGATCTCTCGATCCTCACCGGACTCGCGATCGTGGGCCAAGGTCGTCATTAACCTGTCCGGCGCTCGAGTCGCCATCCCTCCTCCTCGGCGAGAACACTGCGATCGGCCCGAGAGATCTCCACAAAACGCGGACCTCTCCCGCTCGTCCGTCGTGCAGTGTTCAATGTTGAGACTCCAGCCCTCTGGCAGCTCATTATGTCGGCGATAGATTTCGTGCCGGTCGCGACACCATATGCGCCGCGGGCCGTCCGGACCCGCGTCGTTCTCGATCCCGAATAAGTAAAGGTGTCTGGCACCCGGATGTTGCGGTACACGAGACCGTCCCAACCACTCAGACCACATTCTAACCTAAATCAGAAATATTCCTATTCTGCGGACCTTTCCCGAATTACTTACGTTCTCTTCGAGATTCCGTTTCAATTGCCCGCGGACCTGGTTTTCGAGGTTCAGCGCCCTCACAACCTGACGATGCGGTCGGCATCGAGAAACCACAACTCCATGAGCGGAGGATGGTCGAGCTCGAGTGCCTCCAGCAGTGCGCGGGCGTACAGCTCGAGCTGCGGCCGGTACCCGTCGGCCCGCCCCTGGATTCCATCCTCGTCGGAGACCGCGTCGGTCTTGTAGTCCGCCACCACGAGTCGACCGTCTTCGCGGTAGACGAGGTCCGCCGAGCCGACGATCCCACCCACAGCGTCATCACCCGGCGGGAGCAGGAGTGGGAGTTCGCGAGCCAACACCCGGTCGGCAAGATCTCCCAGCCGACGCAGGCAGTGCCCGCCCTCGATACGACCCAGCACCTGGTGCAGGCGCCGGAGTGCGTCTTCGACGTGGTCTGCCGGCAACCGCGAGGCCAGTGCGGACTCCAGTTCCCGCGTGCGCTCGGACAGCTGGGAGTCAAGATCCCTTCCGAGATCGAGGGTTTCCATCAGGTGGTGCACCGCGCTGCCCACTGCGAAGCCGGCCTCGCGAACCGGGGATCCGGTGGTGAGGTCCTCGGCGGGCTCCGATTGCAGCCGGCGGTGGGCCAGGTCCGAGACCCTGGCGGTGTAGGGCAATTCCGATCTCAGCGCCGCCCCGGCCCGGACCACGTCCAGCGATGCGGCATCTTCGAGGACCGGGGTCGGCCGCAATTCCGGCACCGCGGCGATCCGCACCTGAGGCTCGACGATGCCGTTGTCGAAGGCGGGCAGTACCCACTGCACGGGTTCGGCCAACTCGGTGGTGCGGTGCCGATGATCGATGAGCTGTCCTTCGAGTCGGTCGCAATCGACTCGGTGTGCCACCAGGTCGGCGAAGGTCCGCGCGCGTGCGGCTGTGACCAGATCACCGTGGGCCGACCAACTGCCCGACAGCACGAGTCGAGCCTTGGCGCGCGTCATGGCCACGTAGAGCAGGCGCACCCTCTCGGCCCGCTCGCGATCCCTGCGCCTGGCCTCGACCTCCGCGAGCTCCGGTGTGGGCCAGCCGAACAACCGATACGAGAGACCGTCGACCGAGCGCCACACCTCGGCCTCGGGGCGCCGAGGACCGCTGCCCTCGCCGCGGTGGATCTGGGCCAGATACACGTGCTCGAAGTCGAGACCCTTGGCACCGTGGATGGTCATCACGTGGACCGCGTCGGCAGAGGTGTCCGGCTCGGCCGGAAGCAGACTCTCCCTCCCCTCCTCCACAGCCCGCCGCAGGAACCGGGCAACCGGCGCCAGGCTGCCGTCGGCCGCCACCAGTGCCTCCCAGAGCTGCGCGTAGAATCGCTCCAGTCGTGCGCGCCGATACCTGCCGAGATAGCGGGCCGAGGCGGTGACCTCTGCCAGCCACAACGTCCGCATCCGCTCCACGAACCGATCCGGGGGATCGGTTCGCACCGATTGTCGAAGCACCGCGATGGTTGCGGCAGCCGCCCTGACCAACAGCGGCCAGTTGGGCAGATCATCGCTGCCCGGAATGCCTGAGGGTGTCGCAATCCGCGCTCTCTCCACACACAGCTCGATGGCGCGCAGATCGTCGTCTTTCACTTGTGAGAGATCGGCCATGAGTGACGGCAAGCCGGCATCCCACAGCGGCACCAGCGCCGCGTCCGGCACTCCCACGGCGTCGGATCGCAGCACCGTGAGCAGGGCCAGCGAGTCTCCGGGTTCGAGAATGCACCGCACGAGCGCCGCCGCCTCCACCACCTCGCGCTGGCGGTAGTACTCACGCTCACGCGCCACCTCGAACGGGATACCTGCCGCTCGGAAGCGGTCCAGGATCACCTCTTGTTGAGTCGTCGTCCGCAACAGCAACGCGACATCGCCCCAGGCCACGCCGGCCTCGTCGTGGAGCCGCCGGATGTCCGTTGCCAGCGCGGCGGCCTCGAGGTCGTTGACCAGCGCGACCTTGGCCTTCGGGTCGGGCTCACCGGTGTCCGGGTCGGTCGGCCACACCACCCAGTGCTCCAGCGGGCTCCAGTCGCTCGTGGTGAAGCCCGGGTCGCTTCGCCGCTCGTCCGTGGCCTCAAGCTTCTGGTACTCCGGCTGCAGCCCCACCTCCTCTTCCATCACCCGTCCCACGACCCGCTGGACCTCGTCGAGAATGGGCTTCACCGACCGAAAGTTGCGCACCAGCGGCTCGACCCTCCCCCCGTTGGACTTCACCAACGCCTTGAAGGCGTCGTAGGCTGCCAGATCCGCCCGACGCCATCCGTAAATCGACTGCTTGGGGTCTCCGACGATGAACAGGCCGGGGCGCTCCGCGGTCGGCCCGTCGAACGCCAGCCAGCGTACGATCTCGCACTGGGTGTTGTCGGTGTCCTGAAACTCGTCCACCATCAGCTGGTCGATTGCGAGACGCAACTCGCGCCGTACGCGGTCCGAGCCCTCCACCAACACCTTGGTTGTCTGCAGCAGGTCGTCGTAGGTTACGACGCCCTGCACCCTCATGCGCAGCCGAGCGTCGCGCAGCAGATCCGCCAGGATCCTCCTGGCGGCAGCGAACTCCTCGACAGCGATTTCGGTCACGCCCGTGATCAGGGGCGCCAGGGATGCTGCGGATTCGGCCACCGCGGTCGCGGAGTCTCCGAGCGTCTTGAGCTCGGTGGCGTTGAAGTCGGATCGTGCCCAATCTCGCAGTCGGTCGATCTCTTTGTCGCCGACACACTCCACCGCCGTGACCAGCTCGTGGATGGGATCTGCCCCGCGGCATCGTGCCAGTCCGCGCGAAACCTCGGCCAGGGCGCTTGCAGTTTGCGCAGAAATGTTCGAGCTCTTGAGATCGGACAGCGCGCCACCCCCGGCGCTGAAGAAGACATCGAGCGACTCGCGCAAGCGTGCCACGAGCCGCTCGACCGCGCCACCTTTGAAAGGGTCACGGAGCAACTCGTCGGCCGACACGCCGGCTGCCACCAACTGGCGAAGCGCCGCGGCGAGAGCGGGTGCCGTGACTCCGGCGGCGGCGAGGACCTGCCAATCAGCATCCAACTCGCCCCCGGGGAGCCCGCGCAGCGCCTCGACGACGACCTCTTCCACCAATGCCTCTGTCCGTGAACCGTCACCATCAACCTCGAATCCAGGGTGGAGGCCCGCCTCGAGGGGAAATGTGCCGAGCAGACGGTGACACCAGGAGTGGATCGTCTGGGCCGCCAGTCGGTGGACCTCGTCGGCCAGGGCGGCGGCTCGCGCGGTTCGTTCCTCGTCTGCCACCGCCAGAAGGTCGCGATCGACGCCGGCGGGAGGATCCATCCCCCTCGCCAGAAGGGAGAGTGCCTCGGCCACCCGTTGCGCCATTTCCGACGCCGCGGCCTCCGTGAAGGTGATGGCGACCACCCCGTCCAACACCTCGCGCGCCACCGCGGCGTTGTCGGCGCCTGCGCCGGCGTGCAGCTGCCAGCCGGGTCCGAGGCACCAGGCCACCACGCGGGCCGTCAACAGCGCCGTCTTCCCCGTACCGGCACCGGCCTCCACCACCAGGGGGCGATCGAATTCGGTGTGCGCGAGGCGGCGTGCCTCGGCGTCGGCGCGCAACATCGAATCGCCGGCGCCGCTCATCCGCCGCTCTCAGGTCGTTCCACCCCCAGCCACCACAGGTCGCGTGCCGCTGCGACCACCGGCGAGTCGTCGTTGTCCCGCTCACCCAACCACTCCACCAGTCGCCGCCTGTAGCCAGAGTCGTCGCGCAGGCAGGCCTCCGAAACCGTGCAGAATCCGCAGTGGGCGGCGTTCTTGCCGTCGGCCTCCTCCACGCGCGGAGGGAGTCCGCCGGCACGCCACGCCTCCGCAATCGTGAGAACCGCATTGTGAAACGCCGCCACCGCGTCCTCCTCGGTGGCTCCGATTCGCACGTCCCGTGACTCTTCGGGCAGTCGGCCGAGGTTCGGCGCCAGGTACAGGTAGCGGCCACAACCTGCTCCCCCGCTGGCCAGCGCATAGGCCACGCCCTGAAGGGCGCGGCCACGAGAAACATCGCGCAGCAGGTGCTTGCGACGAGTCTCCGGCTTGCCGGGACCCCACGGTGGACGACCTGTCTTGTAATCCAGCAGGATCTGCCCACCGGCCTGGCGGTCGATCCGGTCGGCCCGAAATCGCATCGGTTGGTCGAGATCGTCGATCGTAACGTCGCCGGACACCTCGGCCGTCAACACGTCGGCACGGACACCTTCGCCCCATTCCAGCCTGCGTGCCACCTCGAGGTACGGCAGAGCCTGGGCGGCGAACAGCGGTGCCACGCCGGAACCGATGAGCCCGTGACGGCGGGCGATCCGTTCGGCCGTGTCATGCACGAGGAGCTCGAGACTCTCCCGGTTCGGCCAGACCACCGGCCGTGATTCGAGCTCGAGTGCATCGTCAAGGTGCATCTCACCGCGATCCAAGGCCTCGTCCACGATCCGCTGCAATACCCTGTGCACCAGCTCACCCACAAGCGCACCGCGGGTGTCCGGCAGCCCGTGACGCGGATCGGGCATCGGCGACAGGCCGAGCCGTCGCACGAACATCCCCTGCAGCGGACAGCGGGCGAGACGCTCGAGGGCCGTGACCGAGGGCAGATCCTCTCCCGGACGGAGGAAGCCGCCCACCAGGCCGGCCCAGGGACCGGGGCCCTCGACCGTGCCCAAGGGATCGATCCGGTCCAGAACCTCGAGTCGAGCCCGCGCCCAGTCGTCCCCGATCGTCTCCGGCAACCCCGCCCGCCGATGTCCCTCGGCTCGCGCAGCCGCGAGAATCGGTCCCAGGCTCGCACGGACCGCAGGTGCCGCCGCCAACATCGCGTGCTCGAATGCCGAGCTCGGTCGCATCAGGTCCGTATCGCCGCCGACCGAATCGGCCGATTCCTCGGGCGGCTGCGCCACCGCCCTTCCCTCCCGGCACAGCCGTTCCACGAATGGCGATGGCGCCAGCCTGGAGCCGTCCTCCGAGGTGCGCCAGGAGATCGTGACACGCGGCGAGGACGACATGAGCTGAGCGAACAGGTACCGCTCCTCGTCGATGCCGCGGGCCTTGACCGGGAACTCGGGCAACACCTCTGCGGCCAGGTGTCCTCGAACCGTGTCGGGCAGCAGTGCATCCTCCCGCACCACCCTGGGGAACCGACCACGGTTGAGTGCGAGCACATAGAGGTGATCGAAGGTGCGGGCGCGCGCCTCCATTGCGGACAAAAGCTGAACGCCGCCGCCGCACCCCCCCACCGGTTCGTCGCCCAGCGACTCCAGCCGCCGCCGGGTGCGGTCGACGAACTCGCCACGGGTGAGCGTCCAGTCCGTCGGGAGCTCGGCGACGAGTTCGTCCAAGGCCGATCTGATCTCGTGGGTCGCGGCCGCACCTGCCGACCAGCCCAGTGCCTCCAGGACTTCGAGAACTCGAGTCGCGTGAGCGGCCGCAGCCGCCCGTTTCGGCCAGCCGTCAAAGACCGCCAAAAGACCCGCCGCGCGATCTGCCAGGCGTTTCACCTCGGAAGCTGGCACCACTCGGGGCGACCCAGATCCACCGTTCTCATCGGCGAGGGCCAGCGGGAGTGTGACACCCGAGGTTCCACGCAGACGCAGCTTCGCCACCTCGGCGGTCCGAACGATGCCCAAAGTTCGCAACGCCAACATCAGCTCGGTGGGTGAATAGGCGCCTTCGAGGGCTTCCAGCCAGAGCTCGGCGGGCAGGTCATCACCGGACCGCAGCACGGCTGCCAACAGTCTCGCCTCCCGCCACACCGCACCGCCCGGCACGGTGGCTCCAGCCCCTGAGAACGGGATGGCGAGTCGATCGAACTGGCGCCGAACGGCGGTCACCATCGACGAGATCTCGCGGGCTGCCACCGCGATAGACTCGGGGAGCACTCCCTCGTCCAGCAGCGCGCGGATCCTGTGGGCCACCCGCCGTACCTCGGCTTCCCCCGACGACTCCTCGAACGCAACCACAGCCGCCTCGGCAGGTTCGAACTCTGCGGTCGTCTGTTCAACGCCGCTGAAGTGGAGGGCGAATCTGTCGAGGAAGACCGCGCCACCGTTCTCCCGCTCGGGCACCGCCGGGTCGGGCGGCCGATCGACCACGAGCACGCCACCCATGCGCACCAGCAGAGCGTGGATGAAATCGGTGGCCACTCCCGTGGCATCGGCGAATCCGTGGATGATCACGGCCCGTGACGGGAGCAGGTCCGGTCCACGTCGTTGCAGCAGCTCCATCGCTCGTTGAGGGACCTGCGCAGGACGGAGGACGCCGAGCGCCGTCAGCCCATCGGCCACCTCTGCCGCCACCCGGACAAGGGCCGTTACACGTCGCAAGCGCTGGGGAGCGACCCGGCGATCGAGATCCGCCAGCTTGTCCTCGATGGCATCCTGGTGCGCCGGCTCGAATCCGGCGTCGAGCAGGTCGCGTACGGCAGCCGCGACCACCGCATACCCGTCCTGCAGACCGTCGAGCTCGCGCTTCAGCTCGGGCTCGGCGGCGGCATGACGTCGCACGAGGATGTCGAATGCGGCGTCACCCACCGTGACGTCATCGGCCGACCGTGCGAGCACCTCGCAGGCCGTGGCGTGGAGAGTCTGCACCACCACCCCGACCAGAGCGCCTCCTTCGGCGAGGCGACGCAAGATGTGATGGCGGAGGCTCGCCGACGGCACCACCACACGCGCGGGCAGGGCCAGATCGTCCGGCGCCCTGGGACGCAGTCGATCGATCTCGGCCAGCACCGCGCTTTCCGCGGCCCGCGCGCCCCGGGCCGTCATCACTCGCGGATGTTCGGGCGTGGTCACCACCGGCATCGGACCACGGTCGGTGAGGTTCTGTCAAACGGCAGAAGTGGTTCGGGGCCCGGTTCCCGGATCCCTGACCCCGGCCCCCGCTCACTGGATGTAGACCGGCGGCATCCACACCATGCCGGGGGCCGCGAGGAAGCCGTTGCGCCATGCCTGCTCGAGGGCGCCGACGGCATCTCGGATTGCCGCACCTTCTGCCGTACGTCGTCCCAGGAACTGCTTCCACCACGGTCGGATCTTGGGGAAGTCGACCAGCTCGACTCGTTCCTCCGGAGAGATTCCGGCCAGTTCGCGCGCCGCGGCGAGCGCGACGTCAAAGCCGCCGACCTCGTCTATCAGCCCGTTCGCCTTGGCCTGAACACCCGTGTACACCCGGCCCTGGCCGAGCGCGTCGACTTGCTCGGGTGTCATTCCCCGAGCATCTGCTACGAGGCCGACGAATGTCTCATAGGTTCGATCCAGGATCCGGTTGATGACGACGCGCTGCGGATCGGTCCAATCCTCGAGCGTGCCGTACAGGTTGGCGTTGGCTCCGAAGTCGAGTCGGCCGAAGGTGACTCCGAGCCTCTCGGCCCAGAACGGGTCCATGTTGAGGTGTCCGACCAACACTCCGATCGATCCCACCAGTGCGCCACGGTTGGCCACGAATCGGTGGGCCCCACACGCGATCCAGTAGCCGCCCGAGGCCGCGGTGTTGACCATCGACACCACCACGGGGACGCGATCGGCGGTGAGGGCCATCTCCCGGCGGATGATCTCCGAGGCCAGCGGTGTTCCGCCGGGCGAGTCGACTCTGAACACCACCGCCTTGACCCCGCGGGTGGCTCGGGCGTTGCGAAACGCTCGGGCGATAGTCTCCGATCCCATGATGTCTCCGCCCGTGAGCGGGTTGACGCTGGTGCCGCTTTCGCCGCGCAGAATCGTCCCGCTGGCAGTCACGACGGCAATCTTGGGCCCGCCGTGCGTCCCGACCGCGCGACCGAGGTAATCCCTGACGCCCACCGTCTCCGCGCCCTCAGACTCGCGGTCGACTCTCGATCTGAACTCCTGCCAGTCCTCTAGCCGATCCACCAGCCCTGCCTCCGCCGCCTCGTCGCCCAGGTAAGGGCCACGATCGAGCAGGTACCGAACCCGGTCCGACTCCATCCCGCGGCTCGTGGCGATGTCCTCCACCAGCTGGTCGGTCAGGGACGAGCCGAGCCACTCCATCATCTCCCTCTGAGCAGGCGTGAAATCCCGGTGGGTGTACATGAACCGGGCATCCTTGTAGTCGCCTCGGCCCGGATACTCCGGACGGATGCCGAGCTTGTCCAGGGAGCCGCGCACGAATGGGAACCTGATGGACAGACCGATCAGGTTGACATCGCCCATGGGGTTGAGCGAAACGTCGTCACAGGAGGCGGCCACGAGATAGTCGAGGTTCCCCCCCATGAACTCGCCCGCGGTCTCCAGATACGCGGTCGTCCACTTGCCCGCGGTACGAACCTCGGCGAGCAGGTCGCGGATTTCCTGCGCGACTCCGATACTGCCGGAGTACCTGTCAACGCGAAGCCGAACCCCGACGATGCGGTCGTCCGAGGCGGCGTGTCTCAGCGCCTTCCGCAGGTCCCTCAGACCGATCGGCTGTTTGCCCGCAATCTCCGCCAGCGGGTCCTGCCGAACCCGCTCGACGATCGACCGGTCGAGCCGCACTGCGAGCACTGCCCGTCTGCCGAGCGCGGGCTGACGCATTCCGATCGCCGCCAGTCCCGCGATGACGAGTCCGAGGACAACGAGCAAACACCCGGCGCCGAGAAATAGCGTACGCCCCTTGGCCATGGCCACCTCCAAGAATGTCGTATCGTAGCAGAGGGGATCGGTCTGGCCCGCGGTGGACACGCGGTGAGAGACGGACGCTAGCGGTTCGTTCGCTCCTGGGAAGCGGCCAGCCCGAGACGGCGGCACAGCTCACCGAGATGGCGCTGCTCGTAGGGGGCGAGAGCGCTCATCGCGTGACGGATTGCTCGGGCGTGCCGGGGGTAGACCTCGGAGATGAGCTTCTTGCCCGACGCGGTGAGGTGCACCTCGATACACCGGCGGTCCTCCGCGTGCTTGCGTCGCTTCGCGAGTCCTCGACGCTCCAGGTTGTCGACCACCAGCGTCAGGTTGCCGCTGGACTTCAGGAGCTTGCGGGCGAGCTCGCCCTGGGTCAGCGGGCCGAGGTGGTGGAGCGCCTCGAGAACGCCGAACTGGCTCGCGGTGAGCCCGGCCTCGCGCAGGCCGCCCTCGAGTTGCGCGTTCACCGAATCGGCGGCGCGCATCAGCTTCAGGTAGGAGTCCAGCGACGGCGTCCTTCGGGGCCGTGAGCGCTTCGGTGCCATGGCGCCTCCTCAGGCGAGGTGGATCACGATGATGTCTGCCTCGTCTGCAATTCCAATGGTATCTATCGTAGTCTATTTCTTTCGACGTTGAGAGGACCGACGGTCTCAACCGGCCGCTGACGGGCGTGTGCTCCAGTACCTGAAGAGCCCGGCCGCCGAGTCTCCTATCGGACAGATGCGCCGCCCCCGTTCCACCAGTGCCCTCTGAACGCCGGCCTCGGCCACCTCCCGGTCGTCGAACGCCGTCAGCCGCCGCTCCACCGTCTCGACATCGGTGCCGGCATCCACCTCTTCACGCGCGATCTCCGACCAGCGAACCATCCGACCGTCGAGCTGTTCGAGGTGGTGCCCGACGTCTGCAACGGGCCCGTAGTGAGTCAGCAGGAGCTGACGTGGATCGAGGTCGCGAAGAAGCCTCACGCTGGCGCGCCACTGTTCGACGTCGATGTCCGGCGGCGGCATCGGCGGAGCCACGTACCGAGTACCCGGGAAACGAACTCCACCCACGTCACCCGTGACGACGCTGTCGCCGATCTGCCAGGCCACGTGGTGGCTCGCGTGACCCGGTGTGTGCCATCCAATGACCTCGAGAGATCCGACGCGAAACGTCTGGCCATCGGAGGCTGACGTGACCTGACCGCGGGGGACCGCCTCCATCCGTCCCCAGATGAACGGAAGCTTCCAGCCGTACAGCCGGCGCGCACTCGGCATCAACTTCGCACCGGGGTCCAGCAGGTGGCGCTCGCCCACCGGGTGGACGAAGACCTCACACCCGGTCTGTCGCGCCAGCGTTCCCGCTGCGCCGGCATGATCCAGGTGGATGTGGGTCAGGAACACGGCTCGAAGCTGGGACATCGTGTACCCCGAGCGCACGACCTCCCGCGCCAGCTGTCGCCGGCAGCTTCCGGGCCCTGACTCGAACAGGACAAATCCCCCCTCACCATCGCCGGCGAGAAACGACGCGATGGTCTCGCTGGAGCCGCGATACCTCAGATCCAGGGTGACGATCTTACTCAGCGCCGCCTCCCCCTCGCGCTTTATCTCGGGCGATCCCCTTACTGCGGCTGGCCGATTCCGACAGAATGGAAGTGTAACGCGTATCATGGGCGACATGAGAAACACGACAGTCCTCTCCGTCGGTGTCCTGCTGCTCGCGACGATCACCGCTCCCGCCTGTTCGTCGTCATCGGCGCACACGGTTGGCGACAGCATCACGGGGATCGCAGATCGACCAGATATCCTGTGGATGTCGGCGACGGGCGCGATCCGAGACATGGGCGGACGGGTCACGAGGGAAGACCGCGCCTCCGGCACGCTCATTGGGATGCTCGACGTGGAGGGACGTCAAGTGCAGCTGGACGTCTACCTGAGGACACCCTCCCGCATGGGCAGTGATCTCACAGACCTTGACGCGCGGGTGTCCGTGGTCGGCGACGACGACCCAGGGCCGGTGTGGACCGACACGCTGCGCAGAATCCTCGACGAGTACCTGGGGCGGGTGGGGCAAGGTCTGACTGGTCGTCGCTGAGCGACCGCATCAGTGGCCGCAGCTCGAGCACGAGCCGGCACTGCAGCTGGCGCAGGCGGCCGTGGACGTCGTTTGGCGTTCGACCCCGGACATGCCAAAGGTAGACGGCAGCTTCTCGAGCTCGGTCGAACCGCAGTTCGGACACGACACCGTTGACGTTGCCGAAAACACCAGCCGCTCGAAGCGGTCACCACAACTCACGCACTCGAACTCGAACACCGGCACGTGGACACTCCTGTGTCAGGCCCAGCCGACAATATACCCCAGATCCTGCGTGCTAGACTCGGCTTCGGTGCCCCTCCACGACTCGTTGTCCGCGATCCTGGCCGCTCCGACGCCCGAGGCGCTGTGGCGCCTGCGGGCGGACCTGCTCGAGATGCGGCATCCGGCCGACTCGGAGGTGTGGCCGCTGTTGGGGGACTTCCACGAATATCTCGAAAAGCTGGCGACGACGACATCCTCCCGCGATTTTTCTCACCTCGCCTCGAAGCTCGACATCAGCGCCATCAGCGGTGTGATTCTCGAACGTATCGCCGAGAGGGGCGAGGCGTCGGAGCGCGCCCTTCGACTCCTCTCAGGGCTGCTGAGCGAGGGTCTGATGGCACTCGCCACGCGCCAGCACGTGAAGGCTTGGTCGGCGGAGTTGGACGCGGTCTACCGTTCGGCAGCATGGCGACTCTACGAGCGGCTGTGGCGCTGGACCGAGAGCCGCACGCCGAAACTCTCCCCTGATCGGCGACGCCGGCTCATCGATTCGTTGATATTTCCCGTGAACCCCGACATGACGGGCGGGACAGAGAGAGCGGTACTCGTCGGGCGTCTTTTTCAGATCCTCCTGCTGTGGACGCTCGCCGAGGAAACCGACTGTATTGACCTGTTCGGCGTCGCCGACCGGAGCACGGACGCAGGACACAACCGCTGACGGGCTTTTCAGCGGGCGTTTCACAACCTATATTGTAGTCAGAGGCGCGTCGGCCGTGTGAAGGGAGGCACCATGCGTTGGACGTATCTGTGTCCCCACTGTGGAACCATGCTGAACCCCGACGAGACCGTCATCCTGGTCGGACAGAACGGCGACACGAGGATCCTGATCGGGTTCCACCCCGAGCCGGGGACCTATCGAGCGTACCTCCCGCCGGGAGTAGAGGTCGTCGAGGAATCGGTGTGGACCTTCTCGTGCCCGTTGTGCCACGCCAGCCTGGCCACCGATGCCGCGCCCGAGCTCTGCGCACTCGACCTGATGACCTCCGGCCGACGACTCCGCGTCTACTTCTCTCGCAAGGCGGGGGAGCAGGCGACCTTTGTCGTCAGCGCCGAGGGTCTTGTCGAACGCTTTGGGCACGACTCCGAGCGCCACTCGTTGGAAATCTTCGAGCACGTGTGACGAGGATCAGGGCGGCCAAGATCGCGCACCGGACTCGGGACTCGGAGTTGGGGCCACCTCCCACCGTTGCTCGACGCTGGTCACTCGTCGCTCGACCGCCCGCCCGCCCGGGTTCAAGGTTCACGGAACAAGGAACAGTTCCCGCCCGCCCCACACAGGCCCAAGGCCAAGGGTTCAAGGCGCGAGGTTCGAGACCCTCCTTCCCGACAATGAGCCCCCAGATCACACAGATTCGGACACGTCACCCATCCGCCAGGAAATGAAACCACAGATAACACAGATGAACACAGACCTGCACGGCAATGAATGGAACCGCAAAGGCACAGAGACGCAGAGGAAGTCAGCAGAAGAACTCGTTCTTCGGAGGTCCAACCGCAGCCAGCGGTGCCTCGGCCGAAGGCCGCGCACGGCAGTGCCGGGTCGAAACCAAGAATTGTTCCCCCTCGCAGGTTGCTATGAGTCTCTGACTCTCAGCGGCCCGACTGGGAGGAAGGGTCATCTGCGCCTATCTTCGTGATCTGCGGTCTTCTTGTTTCTGACGATCCAGTTGATGGTCTTCAGATCTTGGGACCCCCGGATCCTGGGTCCTCAACCACGGCCGCTAAAGGTACTTCTCGAGTAGACCTGTCCGCTCGTTGAACTCGCAGATCCGCACGTCCCAGTCCTCGTGGGCGCGGTACTTCGCGGTCCAGTAGCCGTCGTCGTACCACTGCGCGTCCAGCTCTTCGACGCTCTTGCCCTGCTGCTCGATCCAGGTGAAGTACTTGAGATTGTGAATTCGCTTGCGCTCCCAGTAGCCCAGCTCGAGCACGTGGTCGACGCCGGCGCCAAGCAGGTATCGCTCGTGGTGGACCGCGGCGTCCCGTTCCGCGTACGCCCCGTGCCGCTGGCGTTGCTCGTCCAGCCGTGAGCCATAAAGCTCCATGGAATCAGTCGCGACCGAAAACAGCAGGTCTCGCCTGCCGAGCTCGAAGAATCGAGCGGTTTTGACGCAGGCCAGGATGTTCGCGATCGAGGAGATTCCGAGCACGTCGAGGCCGCTCACCAGCTCGGAGTCGACTCCGCGCGACATCAGGTAGTCCCGTCCGGCCGGTTCGTTGAACAGCCGCATCAGGGCCAGCGTGGCCTCGTCGTCGATCCCCACCACCGCATCCATGTTGCGGATGTTGTGGATCCACGGCACGTGTTTGTCACCGATCCCCTCGATGCGATGGCTGCCGTACCCCGTGAGCAACAGGGTCGGACATTGCAGCGCCTCACCGGCGACCACCTTGAGCCGAGGGAATCTCTCACGCAGGTAGTCCGCGCACCCGAGTGTGCCGGCAGATCCCTGGGTCAGGCAGACGCCGGCGAATCGATCGCCCTCGTGTCGCTCCTGGTCGTACACCTCGGCCATCGCCCGACCCGTGCAGACGTAGTGCCAGACGGCGTTGCCGAACTCCTCGAACTGATTGAGTACCACGATCTCGTCCGGTCGCGCGCTCTTGAGCTCTCGGGTCTTGTCGTAGACCTCCTTGACGTTGGACTCCGATCCCGGGGTGGCATGGACCTCCGAGCCCACTTTCTTCAGCCAGTCGAAGCGTTCCCGCGACATCCCTTCGGGCAGCACGGCGATCGACGGGCACGCGAGCAGGTATGCGTCGTAGGCGCCGCCCCGGCAGTAATTCCCGGTGGACGGCCACAGTGCCTTCTGGGTGGTCGGATCGAATGCGCCCCGCACCAACTTCTCGACCAACGGCCCGAAGGTGGCACCGACCTTGTGGGCACCGGTGGGAAAGAACTTGCCGGTCAACATCAGGATGCGTGCCGCGACACCCGTGAGCTCGCTCGGCAGCTCGATGAAGTTGACGCCAGCGAAACCTCCGCCGAACGGCACCGGCTCGTTCTTCCACGTGATTCGAAAGAGGTTGCGGGGGTTCAGGTCCCAGAGTCCGATGTCCTCCAGTTCGGCACGGATGCCGCCCGGCACCTGCGACGGATCGGCCATCTCCCGGTAGGTCGGGATGATGATGTCTCGATCGCGGCACCGTTGGATCGTGTTCTGCAAAACCTGTTCGGAATTCTCCATGGCTCCAACCCTTCGATTCTGGCGTCCGACACTCGTTGCCCGATCCCACTCCCGTCCGGCCGCATCCGCGCGATCAACAGCCCGGCATCGCGCGGCGATCACGTCGGTTCAGCAGTCGTGGCACCGCGGGCGAGCTGTCGGACGGCGAGATACGCAAGTCGAAATCCTGTGCTGGTCTATAGTACCTCGGGGCGGGACGTGGCTCCCGTCCACCCTGCTTTCGACGGAGAGTTATTGTCATGGCCCATCCCGACCACGATGCACTGGTGGCCGCGCGGGAGTACTCAGACGACATCGTCACATTCCTGCGCGAGATGATCTCGATTCCGGCCGAGAGCGGCAAGGAACGGGCGCGCTGCGAGCGGGTTCATGCGGAGTACGAGCGCCTGGGTTTCGACGAGGTGTATTTCGACGGCCTCGGCACGGTGGTGGCGCGGGTCGGAGACGGCCCTCTGACGATCCTGATGGATGGCCACATCGACTGCGTCGGCGTGGGAGACCCCGATGCGTGGACGCACGACCCGTTCGAGGGAAAACTCGAGGATGGGAGGGTCTGGGGCAGGGGCGCCGTGGACGAACTCCCGGCAATCGCGTGCATGGCGTACGGAGCGAAGATCCTCTGTGACCGAGGACTGCCGTCGGGAGTGACGCTGGTTCTGAGCGCCTCGGTGATGGAAGAGGAATGCGACGGTGCCTGCCTGTTGCACTTGATCGAGGTGGAGGGAATTCGGCCCGACGCCGTGGTGCTCGGCGAGCCGACCGACCTCGGCGTCTACCGCGGGCAACGCGGCCGACTCACGGCCACGATCACGACGCGTGGAGTATCGGCGCACGGGGCGCACGCCGACCGAGGGATCAACGCGCTGTACAAGATGGCTCCGATCATCGCCGACGTCGAGGAACTCAACTCTCGTCTCGCCAGCGATGACTTCCTGGGACCCGGTTCCATCATCGTGTCCCACATCGAGTGCACCACGCCGTCGCTCAACGCGGTGCCGGACACGGCCAGAATCACCGTCGACCGCCGGCTGACAGCCGGAGAGACGACGGAAGTCGCGATGAAGGAACTGAGGACGCTCCCCCACCTCGGCGACGCCGAGGTGGAGCTCCTGCTGTACCGGGGCACGGGTTGGAACGGCCATACCATCGAGCGGCACGACGACCATCCGGCCTGGGTCCTCGCCGAGGACCACCCCCTCGTGCAGGGCGTGTCGGAGGCGGCCGAGGAAGTCCTCGGTGCCAGACCGAAGATCGGACGGTGGTCATTCTCCACCAACGGCGTCGCCACCATGGGCCGGCTCGGCATCCCGACGGTGGGGTTCGCACCGGGGCTCGAGGAGCTGGCCCACACCACCGAAGAGTGGGTGGCCGTGGAGGATCTGATCAAGGCAACCGCCGTCTACAGCCTGATTCCAGATGTGCTGGGCGAACGTTTGAAATGAACCACGAAGACAACCTGGAGATCGCCGCATGCCATCAGACTTGAAAGGTCGTGACTTCATCACCACGCAGGAATGGGCGGTGGAGGAGTTGGAGGAGCTCTTCGAGCTTGCCGCCGAGCTGAAGCGGGCAAAGAAGGAGGGGCGTCCGACTCCGCTGCTGCCCGCGAAGACCCTGTACATGATCTTCTTCGATGCCTCCACCCGCACTCGAAACTCGTTCGAGACCGGGATCACCCAGCTCGGTGGCCACGGCATCTTCCTGTCGCCCGACAAGATGCAGATCAGCCACGGCGAGAACGCCAGGGACACGGCCAACGTGCTTTCCCGGTACGGCGATGCCATCGCCATCCGCCACTGCGCCCATGGCGAGGGTAACGGCTACATCCGGGAGGTCGCCGAGCACGCGTCGATCCCGGTGATCAGCATGCAGTGCGATGTCTACCACCCGTGTCAGGTGCTCGCCGACTACCTGACGATCCGCGAGCGGTTCGGCGACACCCGAGGCCTCAAGATCGGGGTGGCGTGGACGTCTGCACCCAACTACGTCCGACCCGTCTCGGTACCGCAGAGCCTGATCCTCCTGATGCCGCGGTTCGGCCTCGACGTCACCCTCGCCTACCCTCCCGAGTTCCGTCTGATGCCTGATATCGAGGAACAGGCCCGCGCCAACGCCGAGGCCGCCGGCACCAGTTTCACGATCAGCCACAGCTTCGAAGATGCCTTCACTGACGCCGACGTCGTCGTACCGAAGTCGTGGGGGCCGCTCGTGACCACGCAGAACACCGACGAGGGGCTTCGACTGATCGAAGAGTACCCCGACTGGCGGTGCGATCGGGAGCGCATGGCGCTCGGGAAAAGCCACCTGGTCTACATGCACCCGCTGCCCGCCGACCGCGGCCGAGAGGTCACGAACGAGGTCATCGACGGCCCGCAGTCCGTGGTGTACGACCAGGCCGAGAATCGCCTCCACGTGCAGAAGTCGCTGATGGCGCTGACCATGGAGGAGCGGCGATGAACCGAGTCGCGTTGCGCCGATCCCTGTCCGACCCCATGTGATCTGGCGGTCTCATGCTCAGGGTCCAGGACCACGGCGAAGTCACCCGGCTCGATCTGGCACGCACCCTCGCGGGCCGCGGTCGCTACTGGACCTCGGCCTATCTGGTCGACGATCTCCTGGTGGATTCCGGCTGCGCCCACGCGTCGCATGAAGTTCTCGAATGGCTCGCGCCCGGCCGCATTGCGACCATCCTCAATACCCACACTCACGAGGACCACATCGGCGCCAACGGCAGCTTGCAGCGACGCGACCCGGGGATCTCGATTCGAGTGCACCCAGACGGCCTGCCCGTTCTGTCGGACCCGCGGAATCGGCAACCCCTCCATCCCTACCAACGGGTCATGTGGGGCTGGCCGACGGCCAGCCACGGCAGCCCGGTCAACGACGGCGACATTGTCGAGACGTCGAGCTTTCGGTTCCAGGCCATATACACACCGGGCCACGCCGACGACCACCTGTCGTACTGGGAGCCGGACCGTGGCTGGCTTTTTTCGGGCGATCTGTTTGTCGGCGGTCGTGAACGAGCGCTGCGGGCCGACTACGACATCTGGGGCATCATCAAGTCGCTCAAGAAGATCGCACGGCTCGACGCGGCGATCCTCTTCCCCGGCAGTGCCAAGGTCAGGGAGAATCCGGGTCCGGAGATCGATCGGAAGATCGACTATCTCGAGGACGTCGGCGGCCGGATCCTCGAGCAGCATCGTCAGGGGAAGTCGGTCCGCCAGATCGTCAAGGCTCTGCTCGGACCACCGTTGCTCCTGGAGGCGATCACGCTGGGCCACTTCTCCCGGGAGCAGCTGGTTCGGTCATGCCTGCGGCGGGGCAATACGACAGCAACCTAGCGGCGGGTGGACAGCTACCAACGGTACAATGCGGTCGAGGTCCGATTGTCAGAGTTCATCTTTCGTTGTTCCGAGTGCGGCGTCACGTATGCCGAGACCGAGGTTCGATCGACCTGCCCGAGCTGCGCCGCCAGTCAGGAATCCGGTGGCGTGGTGCGCGGAGTCCTCGAGGTGGAACTCGCGACCCTCCCGGACGGGTGGCCACCCCGGCGCTACGCTGAGTTCGAGTTTCTCCAGCCGTTTCTGCCGATCTCGCATCCGGAGACACTGCCCCACCTGGTGGTCGGAGGCACTCCCCTGCTCCCGGTTCCCGGGCTGCGACGCGAGCTCGGCATGCCGAATCTGTGGATCAAGGACGACTCTCGGAATCCTTCGGGATCCACCAAGGACCGCGCGTCGCTGCTGGTGGTGGCCAAGGCCATCGAGTACGGCATCGACACTCTTGCCACCGCATCCACCGGCAACGCCGCATCGGCGCTCGCGGCGGTCGCAGGAGCCGCCGGGCGTCGCGCGATCGTCTTCGTGCCGGCCGATGCGCCCGCGGCCAAGCTGGTTCAGATGCTGGCCTATGGAGCGACCGTGATCAGGTTGGACGGCGACTACGACGACGCGTTCGAGCTGTGCTGCGAGGCGTGCGACACGTTTGGCTGGTACAACCGCAACACCGCCGTCAACCCCTTCACCATCGAGGGCAAGAAGACCGCAGCGCTCGAGATCGCCGCCCAGCTCGCGCCCGACGAATGTGATGCGGTCGTGGTGCCAACCGGGGACGGGGTGATCCTGGCGGGGATCGCCAAGGGCTTTTCAGACCTTTCCAGGTGCGGCCTGATCTCGCGGACGCCGCGGCTGGTGGCCGTCCAGCCATCGGGTTCGGCGGCGATCGTCACGGCGGCGCAGTCCGGGGCCGACACCGTCGAACCCCTCGCCGAGGCGGCCAGCATCGCCGACAGCCTGACGGTCCGCGTTCCCCGCAACGCCACCCTCTGCCTGCGGCGGATCAGGGAGTCCGGCGGGGCGGGCGTCGCGGTGTCGGACCGCGCCATCGTGGCCGCGATCGGCAGACTGGCCCGAACCACCGGAGTGTTTGCCGAGCCGGCGGGTGCCGCTGCGCTCGCTGGACTCGAGAGCGCGCTGGACCAGTCCCTCGTGGGCCGCGACGAACGGGTGGTTCTGCTGATCACCGGCAGCGGACTCAAGGACGTCGCGGCAGCCACGCAGGCCGTGGCGGTCCCCGCAACGATCGCTGCCGACATCGACGCGATCGCCGAGCTTCTCGATCGCGCGGACCGTTAGCCCCGTCTCCGTATCCGTCTCCGTCTCCGTATCCGATGACTCGGGCACCCCCAAAGAACCATTCGGGCACGGAGACGGAAACGAAGACGGATACGGGAACTACTCGGCTGATTCGCCGACCGACGACTCCGGCCGCAGATCCCCCAGCCGCGCCTCGAGTTCCTGACGCGCCTCCTCCAGCTCGTCGGAGGACATACCAGTCGGCACTGTGTAGCTGTCGCCGAGAACGACCCGCACCTCGGCGAACGGCAACGGCAGGACGATTCGGTCCCAGGTGCGCAGACGCCACGCCGGTGACGCCGTGCACGCCATCGGCAGGATCCTCGCCCCCGACATCTGGGCCAGCAGCAGCGATCCCGGCTTGCAGTGGTGTCGGGGACCCTGGGGGCCGTCGGGCAGAACGACCGGCGATCCCCGCTCGCGGACGATCGCCCTGTACAGCCCCTTCATCGCCTTGACCCCGCTCCGCGTGGCGGATCCACGCACCGCCCTGCCGCCCAGGATGTCGAGTATCCGCACCACCAGGTCACCGTCGACCGATGGGCTGACCAGGAATGTGATCCTGGCGCCCCGCCGGCCCAAGCGGAACAGGTAGGGCGCCACGGCGAAAATGTGCTCGTGCCAAAACGTGAAGATGAGGGGCTCTCCATCGGACACGAGACGGTTCACGGCGTCCTCGCCCGTCACCACATAGCGGTAGGTCCCCCAGATCGATCTGACCAGGATCACCGCAACCGGCGCGACGAGCGCATGCCACGTCCGCCGCCACCACGAGGCGCGCCGCCGCGATCGCGGAGCCATCGGGGTCGGGCCGCCGATGAGCGGTCCGGGCACGTCAGGTTTCGCCTCATTCCCCATTCGCGTCTCGGCCGAGAATCGTAACACGGGGGGGATGAGGGGGTGGCCGGCGCCTGCGGCGCCTGGGGACCAGGGGGTGAGGGCCCCCCACCCGCCCGGATGCTGGATACCCCTTCTCACTCGGACCAAGAAGCAAGGAACAAGGAGCACCGCCCTCCCACCCGCGTCCGAGTCCGCGCGCCCTCTCCCCAGCGCGCTCCCCGCGGGAGCCCGGCATGACGTTTCGAGGCTTCCGGGCCATACGAGGATTCCTGCGTTGGTGGGTCTCGAAACGTCAAGCCCGGCACGCCCGCACGATGCGCTGTCGTCGACCTCCCACTCGCATGGGCTATATGACACCAGGGGAAGTCTCGGCCTGATGGTCGGCGGCATCGATGACGAAGTACACGGGTGACGGGCCGAGGACGAAATCGGGCCGAGGCGTGACCGGGAGGTCACGGCCATCGCGGTCGATGGCTCGCGCAGCGACACCGGGGAGCGTCACGGTGACACCCGGCTCGACGCTCCACCCCATCACGACTTCCTTGCCGTCACGTTCGAACCGGTACATGAAGGCACCTTCCGGTGCCGGCAGCGGGCCGAGGAAGGTCGTGCCCGCGAGCTCGGCGGCCAGGGTCTGCAGCGCCCGGTACGCCGGGCGTCGGCGCATTCGCCCGTCGATTTCCGGCGCGATCAGGCCGTAGCCGCGTGCCACCAGGCGCCACCAGTACACGCGTTCGATGAGTCCGGTCCCCAACACCAGCGCGAAGTACCGCGTCAGGTAGTTCGCCTGCGTCTCCTCGTCGACCGAGACCGCCTTCCCCGCCGGTGAGTGCGGACCCTCCCACAGCGGCCAGTTGACCTCGGTAATCCGGCAGCGACCGTTGGAGTTGACACCGATCTCGCTGATGGCCCTCAGCAGCACCGCCTTGTCCACCGTGTCCAGGCCGAGCTGCCGGTTCTCCGGCGCACCCCTCCGATCCACGTACAGCAGCGCGGACAGCACGTCGAACCCGAGACCCGGTTCACGGCGGTTCACGAGCGCGAGCGTGGCCTGGTACTCGAAGTCGATCACTGCCGGTCCCATCAACTCGATCCCGGGTCGTCGGCGCAGGATCTCGGCCGCGTCGACGTACAGATCCACATACTCGCGCAGGGTCCAGACTCCCCACTTGCTCCGGTTGGGTGCCTGGCCGACCTGGAAGGAGCCACCGTACGGAGTGAACACCTCGGCGATCTCGCTGATTGCCGCCTTCCACCGCGACCGGTCCCGCACGAGCTCTCGGTTCTGCGGCAGGGCGAACGCGATGTCGAAACCGCGGCGATGCAGCTCGGCAGCGAGCAGTTCTTCGTTCCGGTGGTCCGCGGCCCACGGATGAAGCCGCAGCAGCACCGACCGCACACCCAGCTCCTCGACCGCGGCCAGGAGGGCCTCCGGGTCGTCAGGCCACGGCCTAAGACAGACACCGATGCCGCGGAATTGGATCGGCGCACGGTAGAGGTCGGCCTTGAGGCGCCGGTAGCGACGCCACACTCCCGGCGCCGCCCACGCGACGGTCGCGAACCCACGCAGGTGGTCCGGGCTGTCCGCGAGCCTGATCGCCAGCTTCTCGGAGCGACTCGCGTGCTGGTGGGGCTGGTCGGACAGACGGTCCCACACCGCCTTGTCGCGCGAGGAGGCGTCACGGGCGGCCTCTGGAAGGTGCGCATGATGACCGGCCCCGTGGGAGTGGCGTCGACGGAGGCGAAGCCACCGCAGCCGGTTCTTGATCGCGTGTTTGGCCAGATAGCCACGCACGCTGAGCCACCAGAACCAGCTTCTGGCCGACCAGCACGGCGGGACCTCTCCCCAGTACCCGGACAGGAACGCGTCGCCGTGCCGTGGTCGCACGATGGGAAACCGACACAGGTCGCGCACCCGTCGCACCGTCCCGAGCCGGCAGCCGGTTCGGGCACGGTTGCAGTCGACCAGCCACAGGTCGAGATCTTCATCGGCACGGGAAACGGCGAGCACGTTTCCCATGGAAAGATCGCGGTACCAGATTCCGGCATCGTGGAGCCTCCGGCAGAAACCACCGAGCTGTCGCAAAAAGGAAGACTCGTCCACCGCGGGGAAGTCCGCAGCTCCGCTCTCGCCGTTGAGTCGACGAAAAAAGTGCCGGACCTCGGAGGCACCGTGAAGTCGACGGCTGACGAAGAATGACGGCCCGTCCCGCCGATCCGACTCGACGAGCACGATGGGCTCGGGGGTGGGAATTCCGGCATCGGCGATCGCGATCGCGGCGCGCCAACCACGCTCTGCCTTGCTGCCTCGCAGTCGTCGATCGAGCACCTTCCACCATCCCTGGTTCCGGAATTGCTTGACAACCACCTCTAGGGGGCCTGATCTCGTGTGCAGCTCCGTGACGTACAGGTAATTCCTGCCCCAGTGGACGGTCTCGGTCGCGGCCGCGGGATCGACCAGTCGGGACACCTCGGCCTGCAGATCGTGCGGCAAGTGCCGACGCGCGATCTCACCTATGTACCCCGGCCCTGCGAACTTCTCGTAGGTTTCGGTCACCGACGCGTGATTGGCCCCCTCGATCACGCGGCAAGAATAGCCGATCGACGGCGTTCGAGGGCGCGTTTCAGTCGGTGCGCCGGGCGAGGTAGATCGTGTGGGTGGCTGCACCGGCCACCGGGATCGCCACCGATTCCACGGCAAAGTCTGCAGCATGGAGCCGGTCGACAAAGTCGGGGACGTCGTCGGCGGACCACACCGCGAGCATGCCCGAACGCGTGAGGGCCGACCTCAGACGCACGAGCCCCTGCTCGTCGTACAGCCGTCGGTTGCCGCCCACCACGGGCGTTTCGGGGCCGTTGTCCACGTCGAGGAGTATCGCGTGAAATCGGTCGCGTTCGATCGCCACCACGGCATGGACGTCGCCGATGGCCACCGTGACGCGGGAGTCGTCCAGCGGGTACCCGACCAAAGCTCCGAGTAGACCGCGGTTCCACCGGACCACGTGAGTGAACAGCTCGACGACCGTGACCTCCGCGCGACGCGGCAGGCGGTCGAGGGCCGCACGCAGCGTGTACCCGATCCCGAGGCCCCCGATCAACACCTGAGGTCTCGGGGTGTCCCCGAGCCACCGGCAGCCGAGATCGGCCAGCGCCTCCTCCGACCCCCGCCCACGGCTCGAGATCAGCTCGTGACCGTCGATCCTCACCGTGAAGATGCCGTTGCGGTGGTGGAGAGCGAGCTCATGGCCGTCGGGCGTCGCCGTGCGATCGAGAATACCGTCGGCGATCCTCGAGCTACCCACGGCCATTCCGCGCCACCTCCTTGCGCCTCACCCGCACGTCTCACCGAGCTCTCAACTCTCAACACTGTTACGGTCGCCGATCGTCGGTCGTTGACACGTCGAGCGTCCTCGCCATGGCGTCGGCGATCGCCATCCCGGCCACGGTCGGTCGCAGGGCGGTTCCTTCCACTGTAAGAAAGCCATCGGCCACGAAGCCCTCCACGGCTCGACGGTTGGCGCTTGCGAGATCGATGCCAAACCGGCGCTCGAACCCAGCGAGGTCGATCCCGGCGGCCGACCTGAGACCGAGGATGACGGTCTCGAGGGCCAGTTGATCCGACGTCAGCTTCTCGTCGCCGTCGACCGGCCGGATATCGCTGTCGATGTCCCGCTGCCACTGCCGCAGCTTGCGCCGATTCCACCACCGGCGTCCGCCATCGAACGAGTGCGCCGCCGGTCCCAGTCCGAGGTAGGAGTCGTGGGTCCAGTACTTGAGGTTGTGCCGCGAGCGATGCTCGGCACCGGCGGCAAAGTTGGACACCTCGTACCCCTGATAACCCGCGTCGGCCAGTGCGCCATGGGTCAGAAGAAACAGCTCGGCCTGAAGGTCGCCATCGAGCTCGGTCATCAGGCCCTGCTCCAGTCGGCGCCCGAACAGCGTGCCCCCGTGGAAGGTCAACTGATAGCACGACAGGTGGTCTACCGACCGTGAGACGGCCTCATCCAGCTGGCCTCTCCAGGCGGTCGCTGTCTGGCCCTCGTACCCGTACATCAGATCGATGGACACGGTGTGGAAGCCTGCCGCCTGCAGGACGTCGAGGGCCTTGCGGGCGGCTGCCGCATCGTGCCGCCGTCCGAGAAACTTCAGCACGCCGTCATCGAACGACTGTACGCCGAGGCTGACCGTGTCGACCCCCGACTGTCGCCACGCCGCCACCGTCTGCGGCGAGACATCTTCGGGGTTGACCTCGAGGAAGACCTCCGCGTCGGCCTCGATTCCCAGGGACGCGCCGACCGCCTCGAGGACGCCCTCCACCTGATCGGGGCGCAGAGACGAGGGTGTTCCACCCCCGAGATAGACCGTGTCGAAGCAGAGGCCGAGGTCGGAGTACATGAGCGCCTCCCGCTCCACGCCTCGGAGGAACGCGCGCCGGCGGTCTTCAGCCGCGATGAGGACCGCGAAGTCGCAATACGGACACACCGAGGTGCAGAAGGGAACGTGGATGTAGAGCCCTGCTCCTCCCGCGTTGCCGCTTCGTGAGGACCGCATCTCGAGGGGAGAGTCCCGTATGAGTCAATCCTTGTCCGTCTTGAGCACGGCGACAAAGGCGGACTGGGGAATCTCCACGTTACCCACCAGCTTCATGCGCTTCTTTCCCTTTTTCTGCCTCTCAAGCAGCTTCCGTTTTCTGGTGATGTCCCCCCCGTAACACTTGGCAGTGACATCCTTTCGGAAGGCGTTGATCGTGGTCCGCGCGATGATCTGGCCGCCGATGGCCCCCTGGATAGCGATCTTGAACTGCTGCTTTGGAATCGTGTCGGCCAGCCGCTCGCAATAGTGCAGTGCCCGTGGCCGAGCCTTTTCGCGATGCACCAGCTGTCCGAGTGCGTCCACGATCTCGCCGTTGACCAGGATGTCCACTTTCACCACGTCAGTCTCTCGGTAGTCGATCATCTCCCAGTCGAACGACCCGTAGCCCTGGGTGGCCGACTTGAGCCGGTCGTAGAAGTCGAACAACACCTCGGC
>JBFELO010000038.1:0-34377 GCA_041552055.1 Candidatus Sulfomarinibacteraceae bacterium
CGAGGCTTACGCCGTCGCGCGCGAGGTTAGGGACCAGTTCTCCGAGCGGTCCGAGGTCTCGACCGAAGAGATTCGAGAGTGCGTCGAGGCCCAGCTCGAGCATCTGCGCACGGGAGGCTATTCGGTTGTCCCGTTGGCGGACGTGGTCGAGGCTCTGACCGAAGGCCGGTCGCTGCCGCCGCGCGCTGTGGCGATCACGGTCGATGACGCCTATCGGTCGGTGTACGACGTGGCCTTTCCCCTCCTCAAAGCCTCTGGATTTCCGTTTACTGTCTTCGTCGCCACCGATCCTGTGGACCAGGGGTTGCCCGCGTACATGACGTGGGACCAGATGCGAGCGATGGCGGCCGGGGGCGCCACCTACGCCAATCACGGCGCGAGCCACGACTCGCTGATCGAACGGCGCGCCGGTGAAGACGACGTGAACCGGATGTCCCGCGTGCGGGCGGACGTCGAGAGGGGCAGGCGAAGGTTGAGCGCCGAACTCGACGCTCTTCCAGGCGTATTCGCCTATCCATACGGTGAGTACGACAGCGCGGTCGCAGGAATGCTTCGCGACATGGGTTATGTGGCGTTCGGTCAGCACTCCGGAGCCGTCGGCCAGGGGAACGATCTTCGTGCCCTGCCTCGATTCCCGATGGCCGAGGCCTTTGGCGGCCTGTCCGAGTTTCGGACGAAGGTTGCCAGCCTGCCGTTGCCGGTCGTGACGGTCGAGCCCTGGGACCCGGTGGTGTCGACCGGAGAACCGCGCATCGAGGTGACTCTGGGCGATGCCGACGCGCGGCTGAGCGAGCTCAGATGTTTCGTGAGCGGCCAGGGTGCGGTGGAGGTGGAGTGGCTCACGCCAGCCAAAAGGTTCAGCGTTGGCCCCTCCCAGCCGTTCGGTGAGGGCCGCCATCGCGTCAACTGCACTGCCCCACGAGACGACGGGCGCTACCTGTGGTTCAGCCACCCGTGGATCATTCGGCAAATCGAGGACGGGCGGCACGCCGATCAACACGACCGGAGGTGAAACGATGAAGCGACCAACATCTGCAACGACCCTCGTTGTTTGCACGACTCTCGTGATCGTGCTGAGCCTGTCGACAGCGCACGCCCAAGAGGTCATCGTCATGTCCGGCCCCGACGAGCTGGTGGCCTGGCTGCAGGCCGAGAACTGGTGGGGTGAGGAGAAGCGTGCGGAACAGCTCGAGGTGCCGCACGTCATGATCACCGGGATCTCGCATCGCTGGCGCGAGAACGCCCAGAAGATGACCGTGCAGAAGAAGAAAGAGATCTTCTACCGCTTGCTGGCGCCGCTCGTTGTGCACGCGAACGACATGGTTCTGGACAGAAGAGCCAGTCTCGAGCACGCAAAGCAAACACTGGCGTCGGGCCAATCGCTGCCCCCCGACGATCTCGCCGCCCTGCGCAGGGCCGCGGTTTTGCTGCGCATCCTGGACGAGGACTCGGCGGCAGAACTCAGCGGTTCGTCCGACGATCTCGTCGAGGTCGTCGACGAGGCGCTGTACAGACTTGACGTCATCCCCGCCGGGCTCGTCCTGGGCCAGGCGGCCTACGAGAGCGGCTACGGGACCTCGCGTTTTGCGGCTGAAGGGAACGCCCTCTTCGGGCAGTGGACGTACGGCGGCAAGGGACTGGTCCCGGAACAGCAGCGAAAACAGCTCGGCGATCACCGGATCGCGACCTTCGAATGGCCGTTCGACAGCGTGCGCGGCTACTACCTCAACCTGAGCTCTCACCCGGCGTACGAGGACTTCCGCCGTTTGCGGGCCGAGCTCAAGGCTGCGGGAGAGCCGCTGACCTCCATGGCTCTGGCTGACGGGCTGATCCGGTACTCGGAACGCGGCCAAGAATACGTCGACACCCTGAAGGGCATCATTCGTGTCAACGGGCTCTCGATCGCCGACGGGGCCGTGTTCCGCGATGAGCCAACGAGGTTCCTGGTCGGTGCCGAGGACGATGCCGCGGCCGCGCAGTTGCGGCAGGAGATCGAGGCCATGCGCGAGTCCGGAGAGCTCGCCGAGATCATTGCACGCATGCGGCTGCAGTAGAACGCGGGCCAAGCGGTGCCACCCATCAGAACTCTCACAAAGTCGACGGATCGGTCCGAGTCGAGGTGTCGCCGCCAATCTCATTTATGATCGAAGCGGGAGGGCCCGCTCCAGTGAGAGCAGCAACTCGTGTTCTTCCCCTCGAAGGAGGCCGCAACTTCCGCGACCTAGGCGGTTACGAGACGGAGGACGGCCGCCGCGTGAGGTGGGGCCGGATCTTCCGATCGGGCGCGATGGCGCGGTTGACGCCCTCGGACTACAGCTACATCTCGACCCTGGGAATCCGCGTGGTCTGCGACTTCCGATCCAGGGCGGAGCGCGCGGACGAGCCGACGCGATGGCTGGCCGATCCCGCACCCAGATTCTTGGCCTGGGACGGGGCCATCCAAGAGGACGAGTCGCCGCTTTCCGCAGCGCTGAAGGCAGACGACTCGTCGCAGGAGATGGTCCGTGAGGCGATGGCGGAACTCTACCGGTACCTCCCGTACGTGTTTGCGGGACGCTACCGGGACCTCTTCGAGATCCTCGAATCGGGCGAAGCGCCGCTCGCATTCCACTGCTCGGCGGGCAAGGACCGGGCTGGTGTTGCGGCCGCGTTGCTGCTGACCGCGCTCGGCGTCCCGCGCGAGACCGTCATCGAAGACTACGCCATGTCGGACAAGGTGGTGGACTACATGGCTCTGATCGACGCCGCGGACCCCCAGAGGGTTTCAGCATCGTCAATCGCCTACCTGCTGCAGCTCCCGCGTGACCTCCTCGCCCCGATTCTGTGGTCTGACCCCATATATATTGTCACGATGTTCGACGAGCTGGAGAAAAACCACGGCTCTGCGATGGCTTTCATCTACGACGAGCTGGGATTCGGGGACGAGGCGATCGACTCGCTGCGGGATCGATTCCTCGATTGATCGAAGGGCGCCGCCGTTCTCCCGGCCCGCAAACGATGCCAGGCTTCGGGAACTCAGGGAGTGTCAAGTTCGACCTTTCGTCGGTGTCAGATAGGGTGAACGTCCCGACTTCCAGAGGCCTGATTCCAGTCCGGTGGATTCTTGCCGCAGGGTGACTTTCTAAAGACATCCCGGACTGGTACCCTGCGCGACGATGGCGGTCTCATTCCCAAAGATCATTCAGGGTGGGATGGGCGTCGGGATCTCGAACTGGCATCTCGCACGAACGGTCTCGAAACTGGGACACCTCGGGGTGGTGTCCGGTGTCGCCCTCGACGTGCTGATGGTCAGGCGTCTCCAGGACGGCGACGTGGGTGGACACATTCGCCGGGCGTTGGACAGTTTTCCGTTCCGTGACATGGCCAGACGTGCCATGGACAAATACTACATCCCGGGCGGCAGGGCGGACGGCACGCCATACGCAGCCGTGCCATTCCACAAACAGGTCTGTTCGAGACAGCTCCACGAGCTGTGCATTCTGGGGAACTTCGTCGAGGTCTTCCTTGCCCGCGAGGGGCACGACGGGGCCGTTGGAATCAACTACCTCGAAAAGATACAGCTGCCGCATCTTCCGTCCATTTACGGAGCCATGTTGGCCGGCGTCACATACGTCGTGATGGGTGCGGGGATTCCAACCATGATCCCCGGCGTCCTCGACCTTCTTTCACATCACGAAGCCGCGTCCTACCGTTTGAACGTCGTCGGCGCACAGGCCGGCGACGACACGCTGACGCGGTTTGATCCGCGGGTATTCATGGATGACGATCTCCCACCGCTCGAACGCCCGAAATTCCTCCCCGTCATCGCCTCCAACGTGCTGGCGGAGACGATGTTGCGGAGATCCAACGGCGAGGTCGACGGATTTGTCGTCGAGGGACCGACCGCGGGCGGTCACAACGCCCCGCCTCGCGGCAAGCTGCAGGTCAACGAGCGTGGCGAACCGGTCTACGGTGAGCGCGACGTAGTGGATCTCGGGAAGATCCGCGAACTGGGACTCCCATTTTGGGTGGCCGGCGGGTATGCGTCGGCCGACAAGCTGCGTGAGGTCGTGGAGGCGGGCGGCACCGGCATACAGGTGGGGACCGCGTTTGCGCTCTGCGAAGAGTCGGGGATGGCGGAGAAGTATCGGAGGCGCCTGTTGCAGAAAGTGTTGGCGGGGACGGCTCGGGTGTTCACGGATCGTCTTGCCTCGCCGACCGGGTTCCCCTTCAAGGTGGCTCAGTTGGAGGGCAGTCTATCCGAACAGGACGTCTACCTGTCGCGCACCCGGATCTGTGACCTCGGGTATTTGCGGGAGGTGTACCGGAAGGACGACGGGAGCCTGGGATACAGATGTTCCTCCGAGCCGGTTGAAAGTTTTGTCGCCAAGGGCGGCAGAGAATCGGACACGATCGGTCGCAAGTGCATGTGCAACTCTCTGGTGTCGAACATAGGTCTCACACAGGTTCGAAAGAACGGCGCGGTCGAGAAACCTCTGCTCACCTGCGGCGACGGCCTGGCGGAGATCGCGCGATTCATTCCCGAAGGGCGGGCGTCCTACACCGCCCGCGACGTGATCGACAAGCTCCTGGAGTTCGAAGCCTGACCGACAGGAGCTGGTGGTTGGCAGACTTTGGGAGCCTGGGAAGTGCGCCGCTTGTCCTATCGGTGGGGTCTGATCGTGTGAACTTCCCTACTTCCTGAAGCACGGCAACGTTTCTTCTCGCCGGAACACCGTCGCCTGCGCTAGCTCTCGGTGACTGATTGTCAGGGATCGAAAGGCGGTCCCTCGTGTTATAAACGAACCTTAGAGGGTTCGATTCCATGCTTCGCAGACTGGCGGAAACCCAGAAAGCCCGGAGAGCGGGATGAGAGCACTCCCACGCAGGGGGTTCGGGGTCGTCGCGGGGCTCGCGATTCTCGCGGCACTCGCGGCGCCCAAGCTGATGCAGCTCCGCCGGACGACCACACCTAACGCATCCCAACCGGCAGGTGAGGTCCTGCGGGTCAAGATTCACCGCGTCGTGCCGATCCGACTCATGGAGCACCTGGCGACCACCGGAACGCTGCGAGCCAATGAAGAGGTCGAGATCGTGAGCGAGGTCTCGGGCAAGATCTCCTCCATCCACTTCGAAGAGGGGAGTCGGGTGGCCGCGGGGGAGCTGCTGCTGAAGATCGACGATTCGGAGCTGGTCGCCGAGCGCACGCGAGCGCTGCACAGGGTCGAGCTTGCCGAGCGCGCCGAGGCCCGACAGCAGCAGCTCCTCGACGATGGTGTCATCAGCAGTGAGACCTACGACGTCGCGCTCGGCGAGCTGAACGTCCTGCGCGCCGAGCTCCAGTTGATCGAGGCACAGCTGCTCAAGACGGAGATTCGTGCTCCGTTCGGCGGCTTCATCGGCCTGCGTTGGGTGAGCCCCGGCAGCTATCTCTCGTCGCAGACCCGCATCGCCTCGTTGCACGACCTCGACCCCGTCAAGCTGGACTTCACCGTTCCGGAGAAGTACTCGGCGTTGATGCGGGTTGGCGACGAGATCTCGTTCGCCGTCGAGGGGTTCGAGAGTGCGTTTCCGGGAACGGTGTACGCGATCGAGCCCAGCGTCGACGCCTCCACCCGGTCTCTCCGAATGCGCGCGAGGTGCCCCAACAGAGATGGAGCCCTCGTCCCCGGGATGTTCGCCAATGTTGAGCTGGTCGTTCGCTCGGTGCCGGACGCGCTGGCGGTTCCGTCGATCGCGATCATCCCCGAGCTCGGCGGGAAGAAGGTCTTCATCGTCGAGGACGGGAAGGCTGAACCTCGTACGGTCGAGACCGGCATACGAACCGAGAGCGAGGTCCAGATCACCAGCGGTGTCGCCGAAGGTGACCTCGTCATCACCTCGGGTGTCCTGCAGTTGCAGCCCGGCCTCGAGGTCGAGATCGACGGGCCCGGAGCCGGCTCCGGTTCCGCGCCATGACGCTCTACACCCTCAGCATCCGACGTCCGGTCCTCGCGATCGTCATGTCGATCACCATCGTCCTCTTCGGACTGCTCGGATATTCATTCCTCGGGGTGCGCGAGTTCCCCTCGCTCGACCCGCCGATCATCACCGTCTCGACGTCCTACAGAGGCGCCTCGGCCGACGTGATCGAGTCGCAGATCACGGAGCCGCTCGAGGCGTCGGTCAACGCGGTCGACGGGATTCGCACCCTGACCTCGACCAGCCGGGACGGTCGCAGCACCATCCAAGCCGAGTTCGACCTCGAGACCGATCTGGAGCGCGCCGCCAACGACGTGCGCGATCAGGTGTCCCGAGCCATGCGTGATCTGCCCCCGGACGTCGATCCTCCCATCGTGTCGAAGGCGGATGCCGATGCGAGGCCGATCGCCGGAATCAGCGTCGGCAGCGACAGCCGCACCCTGCTCGAACTCAGCCGCATAGCGGAGGAGACCTTTGTCGAGCGTCTGCAGACCATCCCGAACGTCGCGAGCGTCGACATCTGGGGAGAAAAGACCTACTCCATGCGGCTGTGGATCGACCCCCACAAGCTCGCCGCCTACCGTCTGTCACCGATCGATGTCCGCGACGCTGTGGCTCGAGAGAACGTCGAGCTGCCGTCGGGGCGGATCGAGGGTGTGGATGTCGAGCTTCCGGTACGGACCATGAGCCGCCTCGACACTCCGGAGGACTTCAACAACCTCATCCTCAAGAGCGAGACCGATCGTATCGTCCGCCTGCGTGATGTCGGCCACGCGGAACTCGGGCCGCGCAACGAGCGCACGGTGTTGAAGAGAAACGGCATCCCGATGGTTCTGGTCGTCGTGCGACCGCAGCCGGGAGCGAATTACATCGCCATTGCGGACGAGTTCCGACGGCGCGTTGATGTCATCCAGAGGGGGCTGCCGGCGGATATCGAGGTGTCGTGGGCCTTCGATGCCAGCCGGTTCATTCGCCAGTCGGTGGCCGAGGTGCGACAGACAATCCTCGTCGCATTCGGATTGGTCATGTTGATCATCTTTCTTTTCCTCCGAGACTGGCGAACGACGGTCATCCCGCTCCTGGTGATTCCGGTGTCCCTGATCGGGTCGGGCTTCGTCATGTACGTGGCCGGTTTCTCGCTCAACGTTCTGACCCTGCTGGCTCTGGTGCTGGCGATCGGCCTGGTGGTGGACGACGCCATCGTCGTCGTCGAGGTGATCTACGCCAAGATCGAGGCGGGCCGCGAACCGATGAGCGCCGGTATCGAGGGAACGCGAGAGATCTTCTTCGCGGTGGTGGCGACAACCGTGGCGCTGGTCGCAGTCTTCATGCCGATCCTGTTCCTTGGTGGGCTGGTCGGGCGGCTGTTCCGGGAGTTCGGGGTGACCCTCGCCGGGGCTGTGATCATCTCCTCCTTCACCGCGCTGACGCTGACACCCATGCTCGCGACCCGTCTGTTGAAGAAACGGCAGCGGCATCCCTGGCTCTACAGGGCGACCGAGCCGTTCTTCCGCGCCCTGGCGTCCAGCTACCGGGGAGCGGTGACGGAGTTCGTGCGCCGGCGATGGCTGGCGCTCCCGATCATCCTGGTGTGCCTCGGTGCGGTGGCCCTGTTCCTCGATGTGCTGCCGCGTGAGCTGGCGCCGATCGAGGACCGCGGTTCAATCAGCATTTCCACCCGCGGCCCGGAAGGTGCGACCTTCGCCTACATGGACCGTTTCATGGACCGACTGAATGCACTCATTCAGGAGGAGGTGCCCGAATCCGACACCACGATCACGGTCACCTCGCCCGGTTTCGGGGCCGCTTCCGCGGTCAACTCCGGCTTTGGCCGGATCACCCTGGTCGAACCCGATGAGCGTGAACGGACCCAGGGTGAGATTGCCGATGCCCTGGCCCTCGAGGTGGGTCGGCTGACCGATGCGCAGACCTACATCTCGCAGTCGCCCACCATCGCCGTCGGCAGGCGCCGCGGTCTGCCGGTCCAGTTCGTGATCCAGGCGCCGAACATGGAGGAGCTTCAGGAGATTCTGCCGCCGTTCGTCGAGGCGGCGGAGGCGGACCCGACGTTTGCGTTCGTCGATGTCAACCTCAAGTTCGACAAGCCCGAGCTGAGGGTCACGATCGACCGGGAGCGGGCGCAGGACCTCGGCATCTCGGCCCTCCGCATCGCCCAGACCCTGCAGCTCGCGTTGAGCGAGCAGCGGTTGGGTTACTTCGTCATGGACGGCAAGCAGTACGAGGTCATCGGCCAGGTGGCGCGCGGTTCCCGCGACGAAACCGTCGATCTTCGGAATCTATACGTGAGCTCGGCGGGGCGAACTCCGGTGGTGCTGGACAAGCTGGTGACCGTCACGGAGACGAGCAGCCCACCGCAGATCTACCGCTTCGACCGCTACGAGTCGGCGACCCTGTCGGCCGCCCTGACGCCGGGAAAGACGATCGGCGACGGAATCGAGGCGATGGAGCGGATCGCGGCGAAGGAGCTCGATGAGACCTTTTCGACGACACTCGCCGGTGAGTCGAGAGATTTCGCCGAGAGCGCCAGCAGTCTGGTCTTCGTGTTCGCGTTGGCGCTGGTGCTGGTCTACCTGGCTCTGGCCGCTCAGTTCGAGAGCTTTCGGGATCCCCTGATCATCATGTTCACCGTACCGCTGGCCCTGGCCGGAGCCCTGCTCACACTCTGGTACTTCAATCAAACCCTCAACATCTTCAGTCAGATCGGCATGATCATGCTGATCGGATTGGTGACCAAGAACGGCATCCTGATCGTCGAGTTCGCGAATCAGCGGAAGGCCGCCGGCAGCTCGGTCACCGAATCCATCATCGAGGGGGCGACCGCCCGCTTCCGGCCGGTGTTGATGACAAGTCTGTCGACCGTGCTCGGCATCCTGCCGATCGCGCTCGGTCTCGGCGCTGGGGCGGAGAGCCGCATCCCCATGGGGGTGGCGGTGATCGGCGGCCTGGTGCTGGGGACGTTTCTGACACTGTTCGTGATCCCCGCGATGTGCTCGTTCCTGACCGGTACAGAGGGCAGGGTGCAGCGACTGGTGTGAGGATCCCTCACGTCGTCACAAATGAATCCTGGTATCTTTTGGGGCGTGACAGCGCCGCGCGTCCGACCGCGTTTCGAGCTCGAGCTCCCGGACGACCCAGAAACGGTCATGGAGAGGCTTCGGGAGCGCCTGCCCGAATGCCCGCGCTGCACCGGCGTCTCAGTAGGTCGGCACGCCGAGCTCTTCGTCCCCGAGGACGAGCGTCGCGTGTGGTCACCCTGGCTCAGCGTGACCACGGAGGGCGCGCGAGAGGGTGGTTCGCTGGTGCGGGGACGGTTCGCACCCCATCCCCAGGTGTGGACCCTGTACGCGTTTCTCGCCTTCGGACTCGGCTTCGGTTTGCTGGTCGGTGTGACCTGGGGGTACGCCCAGTGGGCCATGGGGGAGACTCCGTGGGCCCTGCTCAGTCTGCCGCTAGGTGGGTTTCTTGGCGTGTGCCTCTACCTCGTGAGCGTGACCGGCCAACGGCTCGGTGCAGAGCAGATCGCCCACCTCGAGACTGCCCTCACCGAGCTCGTGGGCAAAGACTAGCCCGGATCATCCGCGGGGCCTTCGTGGCGCGGCAGTAGATACCTCATGAAGAGTCCCGGCCATTCCTATCCCTTTGGCTCGGGCCGGCCTCCCCAAAGAACGCCTCGCCGCGACGCGGCATCGCCCAGGACTACCCCCGCCACCACATCAAGGCGATGAGGGCAGGGAGTAAACCCATGCCCTACAGACAAATAAAGAAACCTCCAGTAGGTCGGAGTTTAATCCCCCGCCGCTTGTACGTTCGGTACATCACAGTGCGCGGCCAGCCCCGCACCTGAGTTGTGGGGGTAGGCACGGTCCGGGCTAGGTTTATACTCGCATCCTGCGCGATGAAGAAGACCGAAATCCGATACGCGACCAACCAGGACGGCCAGTCGGTGGCCTACCAGATCTGTGGCGAGGGCCCGATAGATCTCGTCTTCGTGCCGGACTGGGTCGGCAACCTCGAGGTGATGTGGGAGGAGGGGACCCTCGCGCGGTTCCTCGAGCGCCTGGCGCGTTTCGCGCGGGTGATCTGCTTCGACAAGCGCGGCACAGGCCTCTCCGACCCTGTGCCGCTCGGCGCGATTCCCACCTGGGAAGAGTGGATGTACGACGTGGGCACCGTCATGGACGCGGCAGACGTTCCTCGGGCCGCGATCTTCGGCCACGGTGATGGCGGGGTAATGGCCCTGCTCTTCGCCGCCACGCAGCCAGATCGAACCACGGCGTTGATTCTCGCCGACGCCTACGCCAGACGTGCACGCGCCCCGGACTATCCGTGGGGCGTCCCGGAACAGGTGGTTCCGCGGATGGTCGAGCTGATCCTGGGCGTGTGGGGCACCGGGGAGGCCGCGCGCGACGGCGCACCGAGCCTGGCCGGCGACCCCTCTTTCATCCGATGGCGGGCGCGCTACGAGCGACTTGCCATGAGCCCTGGCCAGTTCCACCCGGTCTACCCGCTGACCTATGAGCGCGACTTCCGTTGGGTGTTGCCCACGATCCGCGTACCGACCCTGATCCTCCACCGCGCCGGCAACCGCTACGTCCGGGTCGGAAACGGCCGCTACCTCGCCGACCACATCGAGGGTGCGAGATTCGTCGAGATTCCCGGTGAGGACCACTTCTTTCACGCCGGAGACGTGGAGGCGATGTTGGGGCCTGCACAGGAGTTCCTGACGGGCCGCCGGGTGCTCCCCGAGCCGGAGCGGGTCTTGGCAACGGTCCTGTTCACCGACATCGTCGGCGCGACCGCGCTCGCAGAGCGTCTCGGTGACGTTCATTGGCGCGATCTGCTCCAGCGCCACCACGCGCTGGTACGGAGCGAGTTGGCGCGCTTTCGGGGGCGTGAGATCGATACCGCCGGGGACGGCTTCTTCGCATCCTTTGAGGGCCCGGCGCACGGCGTGCGATGCGCCCTGGCGATCCGTGACGCGGTGCGATCGCTCGACCTCGAGATCCGAGCCGGGCTGCACACCGGCGAAGCCGAGTGGTCCGGGGAGAAGCTGACCGGAATCGCCGTGCACATCGGTGCGCGGGTGGCGGGCCTCGCAGAGGGCGGTGAGGTGCTGGTTTCTCGCACGGTGAGAGATCTCGTAGCGGGCTCCGGACTCGCCTTCGTCGATCGAGGCGTCCACGAGCTGAAGGGCGTCAGCGACCGCTGGCAGCTGTACACCGCCGCGAAGGGCGAGAGTGTGGCGGATCTACCTGTCTCTTATTTCGGCGGCGAAGCGTCGCGTTAGCTTGTCGGGCGGTGCGAAGCTGGCAGCACCCAGCGGTGTCCACTACCACCTCGGTCGAGATCCGGTTCGAGCGCAGCCGACACCCTGTGAGAGTCGTGATGATCTGTACGGATCGGTCATTGACTTCCCAATGCGTTTGTCTGGCGCCGGGTTTCGTCAAACGGAGGGAGGAGAACCCCGGCTGCCTCGCCAAATCTCGCGGCTTGAAACCGTGGCACTCGACCTCGAGAGCGACCCGCAACTCAAGAGCATGAGAAAATCAAGTGTCAAACCGTATGACTCCAAGCTGGGGACATCCGGTCGCAGCGTCGGAGGGTTGTCGTCGGACAGACATGCGAGCCGATGGCGGTGGCTGCCTCCGTCCAACGTCAGAGTTCGAACTCGTACTCGTGCAGCATGAACAGACGAGAAAGCCTGGGTGAACAGAACATGATCGAGAGTCGAGGCCGGATCGACGACCACACCGTGCTGGTGGTCGGTGGCGACGCGGCGATGCGCCGGTCGGCACGTGAGACCCTTGAAGTCGCGGGCGTCACCGTGGAAGAGGCCGAGAACGGCACGGAGGCGTTGGCTGCATTCTCACGGGTGCGCCCCGACTTGATGTTGATCGACGTGAAAATGCCGGCGCTGGAGAGATTTGCCGTCTGTTCGAAGCTTCGGGAACTGCCGGGTGGGCATGATGTGACCATCGTCATGGTCACCGATGCCGAAGACCGCGAATCCGTTCATCGGTCATACGAGGTGGGAGCGACCGATGTCATTTCCAGGCCGATCAACCCCGCGATCCTGACCCATCGGGTGCTGTACCTGCTGCGGGCCAAAGAGGCGCTCCGCGTCGTGCGTGAAAGTGAGGACCGATTGGCGCGGGTTCAGCGCGCGGCCCGGATCGGAAGTTGGGACTGGGACATCCAAACCGACGTCCTCCAGCTTTCGGAAGAGGCGTGCCAGATGCTCGGTCTGGCTCCTGAGGAAGCGGTCATCGCCCGCGAGAGGTTCCTCGATTTGGTCAATTCCGCAGATCGAAACAAGGTCACCACCGCCTTTGCCGATGCGTTGCGGTCCAACGAGGCCTACAGTATCTCCTACCGGGTCAGCCGGTCGGACGGCAGAGACTGTGTCGTACAGGAACTGGCGGAGCCGGTTGTCGATGACAGCGGGAAACCGGTTCGCTTTTGTGGCACCGTGAAGGACATTACCGAGCGTGAGAAGGCCGAAAACCAAATACGGAAGCTGGCCTACTACGACGCCTTGACCGGACTGCCGAACCGGCAGCAATTCAGGGAGCAAGCAGGCCAGGCGGTGACCGCAGCCCGACGCGTCGGCACGAAGATGGCCCTGATCTATCTGGACTTGGATCATTTCAAGCGAATCAACGACACATTGGGACACACTCAGGGCGACATGTTGTTGCGCGGTGTTTCCAAGGCGTTGACCAGCATCGTTCGAGGTACGGACATCGTTGCCAAGGTGGACGTCGAAACGTCGGTGTCGTCGTCTCTTGCGCGGCTGGGCGGCGACGAATTCACCATCATGCTCACTGGACTGAGTCGGTCGGAATCGGCGGCCAGAGTGGCGAAGCGAATCCAGGAGGCGTTGTCTCGGCCCTTGAAGCTGGATGACAGGGAGTACGTGGTGACCGGCAGCATGGGTATCGCGATCTACCCCGATGACGGCGAGGATGTCGACATTCTGCTGAGGAATGCAGACATCGCCATGTACGCGGCCAAGGAGGAGGGCAGGAACACCTATCGGTTCTTCTCGGAGGAGATGAACGCGCGCATGCTCGAGCGACTGGCCCTGGAATCCGATCTGAGGAGAGCATTGGAACGAGATGAGCTGGTCCTGCACTTCCAGCCGCAGGTGGAGGCCCTGACGGGGAAGATCGTCGCTCTCGAGGCACTGGTGCGCTGGCAACATCCGCAGAGAGGGCTGCTGCCTCCACTGGACTTCATCGGCATTGCGGAGGAGACCGGATTGATCATCCCGTTGGGGGAATGGGTGATGCGGACCGCATGCGGGCAGGCGGTGGCCTGGCGGGAGGCCGGGTTCGCTCCGATGCGTGTGTCGGTGAATGTCTCCGGCCGGCAGCTCACTCAAAGTGATCTCGTAACGACCGTCAAGCAGGTGTTGGACGCCACACGCCTTGCTGGCGAATACCTGGAGCTGGAGCTCACCGAGAGCTCGCTGATGACCGACGTGGAGGCGACCACGCAAACGCTGTGGGGTCTCAAACAGACTGGGTTGAGTCTGTCGGTGGATGACTTCGGCACCGGCTACTCCTCCATGAATTATCTGAAGCGGTTCCCTTTGGACGCCCTGAAGATCGACCGTTCTTTCGTGCAGGACCTCACTGTGGACGCCAACGACGCCGCGATCACAAAGGCGGTCATCGCCATGGCAAAAGCCCTGGACCTGTCCACGGTCGCGGAGGGTGTGGAAGAGGAGGAGCAGCTGGAGTTCCTGGTCGATGAGGGCTGTGACCTGATCCAGGGGTTTCTCATCAGTCGGCCGATACCTGCGGAAGAAATCGGTCCATTTCTCGAAAGCAGGGCGCCGTACGCGTGACCCTCAGCGGCCGGAACGTGGCACTGGAACCACAACACGCCGCAGCTGTACGAGGACGTGATCAAGGAGGTCGAGGGCCACATCACCCATCTCGGCCCGGCCGTGGTGCGGACCGGTCTCCACACCGGCCGTGCCGCCAGGGACAAGTTCATCGTCGAGGAGCCCGCGACCCGGGGAAACGTCTGGTGGGGTGACGTCAATCGCCCGATCTCGCAGCCAGGCCTTCGAGAACATGTTCCGCCGCGTCCAGTCCTACCTCCAGGACCGCGACGTCTGGATTCAGGACTGCTTCGACGGCGACGACCGCGGGCTCCAGAGTCCAGTTCGGTTCTTATGGCGCCGACAATTGTGCGTTTCTTCACAATGTGGCAAGATACGCGGCGCAATGACGCCGGCGCCGGTGCCGGGGAGCGCTCGACTGCCCAGCCGGCTCGCGGCAAACGAATCTCTCGAGGGATGGAACATGACAGCATCGAAGATCATCTGGACAAAGGTCGATGAAGCGCCGGCACTGGCGACCTATTCTCTGCTCCCCATCGTGCGGGCCTACACCGGAGGTTCCGGGATCGAGGTCGAGACCCGGGACATCTCGCTCGTTGGCAGGATCATCGCCAACTTCCCGGACAACCTGACCGAGGATCAGAAGATCCCCGACCACCTCACGCGGCTGGGCGAACTCGCGAACACGCCCGAGGCGAACATCATCAAGCTGCCCAACATCAGTGCGTCCATTCCTCAGCTGCAGGCCGCCATAAAAGAGCTGCAGGGGAAGGGATACGACATTCCCGACTACCCCGAGGAACCGAAGAACGACGCCGAGAAGGCACTCCAACAGCGGTTTTCCGTGTGTCTCGGCTCGGCGGTGAATCCTGTGCTGCGTCAGGGCAACTCCGATCGCAGGCCGGCGGTGGCGGTGAAGAGGTTCGCGCAGAAGAACCCGCACAAGATGATGAGGCCCTGGCCCGAGTCGGGGTCGAAATCGCGCGTCGCCCACATGAGTGGTGGAGACTTCTTCGAGAGCGAGACCTCGACCACGTTGGAGAAAACCGACGAGGTGAAGATCGAGTTCGTCGATGGCGACGGAAACACCACCGTGCTGAAGGAAGGTCTCGCTCTCCGGGAGGGCGAGGTCATCGACGCGGCCGTGATGCATGTCGCGGCCCTGCGCGCCTTCTACGCCGAACAGATCGAAGCTGCCCAGGCCGACGGTGTTCTGCTGTCGCTGCACCTCAAGGCGACCATGATGAAGATCTCGGATCCCATCATGTTCGGGCACTGCGTGTCCGTGTACTACAGAGAGGCGCTCGACAAGCATGCCGAGACGCTCGATGAGGTCGGGGCCAACGTCAACAACGGTCTCGCCGACGTTCTGGCCAAGCTGGATCGATTGCCTGCCGCCACGAGGGCGGAGATCGAGGCGGACATCGAGGCCGTGTATGAGACCCGGCCCGACCTCGCGATGGTCGATTCGAGGCGGGGCATCACGAACCTGCACGTTCCCAACAACATCATCGTCGATGCCTCGATGCCGAACGTCGTTCGTGACGGCGGCAGGATGTGGAACAAGGACGACCAGCTTCAGGACTGCATCGCCATGGTGCCCGATCGCTGTTACGCGACCATGTACGCGGAGATCCTCGAGGACGCGAAGAGGAACGGCCAGTTCGATCCGTCGACGATGGGCAATGTCTCCAACGTCGGTTTGATGGCCCAGAAGGCGGAGGAGTACGGTTCGCACGACAAGACCTTCGAGGCACCGGCCGCCGGCACGATTCGCGTCGTCGGTGCGTCGGGCGCGACCCTCCTCGAGCAGTCGGTCGATGCAGGAGACATATTCAGGATGTGTCAGACAAAAGACGCTCCGATTCGTAACTGGGTCGAGCTCGCGGTGACCAGGGCGCGAGCCACCGGATCGCCCGCGATCTTCTGGCTGGACGAGCGCCGTGGACACGACACCGAGATCATCAAGAAGGTGAACGCCTATCTGGCGGACCACGACACCGTTGGCCTCGACATCCGAATCATGAAACCTGTCGACGCCATGAAGTTCTCGCTCGAGAGAATCCGTCGGGGAGAGGACACCATCGCGGTCACGGGCAACGTTCTCCGTGATTACCTGACCGATTTGTTCCCGATCCTCGAGCTCGGAACCAGCGCAAGGATGCTCTCGATCGTACGTCTGCTGAACGGCGGCGGACTCTTCGAGACGGGCGCCGGCGGCTCCGCCCCCAAGCACGTGCAGCAGTTCAACAAGGAGGGCCACCTGAGGTGGGACTCGCTTGGCGAGTACTGTGCGCTGGTGCCGTCGCTCGAGCTGATCGCCGAGAACACCGACAACGAGAGGGCGAAGATCTTCGCAGAGACCCTCGACAATGCCATCGCGACCTATCTGGAGAACGGCCGACTGCCGTCTCGCAAGGTGAACGAGATCGACAACAGGGGCAGCACCTTCTACCTGGCGCTGTACTGGGCACAGGCCCTGGCCGCGCAGACCGAGGACGCCGACTTACAGGCCCGTTTTGCCGACATCGCTCGACGGCTCGAAGAGAACGAGGCCAAGATCACGGAGGAGCTGGTGGCCGCTCAGGGAAGCCCGGCCGACGTGGGCGGCTACTACCTTCCCGACGACGCGACGGCGGAGAGAGAAATGCGTCCCAGCCCGACCTTCAACGCCATCATCGACGCAATGGCGGGCAGAAGCCGTTAGTCTCGATCGGGTCGCAATGGAAGTCACGTGGTTCACCTGGGTCGTCGGCGTGGCAGGTCTCCTCCTGATGGGGCTTTTGATGGCCGTCCAACTCGTCGCGGTGATCAGCCCGCGGGGAGAGTGGACCGTCAAGAATGTATATGGGGGCGATCCCGGCAGTACTGATCCCAGGGCGTATTTTGCGTTCAACCAGGGTTATGCCTGGGCGGATTCGCTTTTCTGGGGCCCGATCCAGATGGCGGGCAGTGTCGGGATGCTCCTCGGACAGCGGTGGGGATTCCTGCTGGCCTTGATCGGATCGGTACCCTTCTGGTATTCGGCGATCCTCATCTTCATCTGGGACCGCGACCTGGGTGTCCGCAAGAACACTTTCATCTACTGGGTGGTGATCTGGGGAGTCTTCCCGACCTTCGGAGTGCTGGAGATGGCGTACTGCTTCGTCCGGTTGATGGAGTAGCTCCGACGCCTCAGATCAGCGGGGCCAAGGCCAGGCCGATGCACCACAGGCCGCTCAGCAACATCAATCCCATGAAGCAAATGAAGATGCGCGCATCACGTGCCGAACCTGTTCTCACACCCTGCCTGCGCAGACCGAGGATCTTGGCCGTCTCCCGGCCGGCCGTGTCCACGTACACGCCACCTGCGACGAGCGCCAGGTAGGGCCACCACGCGTGATCGATCAGCATCAGGCCCCCGGCTGCCGGGAACGTCCAGAGCACGAGAAGGTCCCACCTCGCGGTGTTCAACTCGAGCCGGCGATAGAGACGCTCGGTGTCAGCGTCCTTCTCCTGCAGTCCGAGCTGCTGAGCCAGGCTGAAGTCGATCGCCGAAATGAACTGGCCCAGGAAGAAGAACAGCCCAAGCAGCACAAACACAATTCCGGTTGCAGTCAGCGCCATGTCGGTTCCTCCGAGAATGCGGGGCGCATCACCCCGCTCGCCGAATAGGCGGTTCCGGTGTAGGTTCACTCCCCCGCGTCGCCGCCATCCTGCACGGGCGGCGCTGCGAACTGCACCGGCGGCGGGACCTCGCCGCCGAGGGCATCGTCGACGATGCGTCCGGCCGATTCCCGCGCCTGCTGACTCTGCTTCCGGCTGGTCTCCGGGTATCTCGTGCCGGCCAGTTCGGGGGCCTTCCACGGTTCCTCCCGGAGGTAGACGGTCTGGGTGGGGAAGGCGAACTCGACACCCAGCTCGTGCGCCAGTCGCAGGATGTCGACCGCGAGGCGGTGCCGCTCACGCAGCTCGGTGGCCCAGTCCGGCGTTTCGAAAAACACGTAGAGCATGATCTCGAGACTGGCGGCTCCGAAATCGTTGAAGTACACGTGAAAGTAGTCCTTGCGGGTGTAGGGATGGCGCTCCACGAGCTCCCGGATACCCTCGCAGAACGCATCCACCGTCTCTGGCGGGGTGTTGTAGGCGATCCCCAGGCGTGCGCTCCACCTCCGGAACCGGCGCGCCCCGAGGTTGTCCACCGACGCCTTGATGAGGTTCGAGTTCGGGAGGGTGATGAGCGAGTTGTAGAAGGTACGAACTCGGGTCGAACGGAAGCCCATCTCCTCGACCGTGCCCTCCACGTCGCCGACCACCACCCAGTCGCCGACCTGGAACGGCCGGTCGAGCAGCACCGTGATCGAACCGAAGAGGTTGGAAACCGTGTCCTGGGCGGCGAGGGCAAAGGCGAGACCACCCAGGCCGAGGCCAGCCAGCAGACCGGCGATCTCGATGCCGACCGTCCCCGCGACGGTGACCAGTCCGATGGCGACAATCAAGACCTTGAGGGACTTGCGGATCAATGGGACGAGAAGGTCATCGAAACGACTGTCCGACGCCGCGGCTCGGCTCGCGAAGATCGCACTGCCGACATCCGTCAAACGGTAGGCCATGAAAGCGAAGGCCACGACCGCCACCACCACGATCGCCTCGACGTAGATCTTGAACACCACTATCGGGAGGCCGAGCCACAGCGCACCGACACCCCACAGGATGACCATGAGAAAGACCGAGGCGGGCTGAATCGCGGCCGTGACCAGGCCCTTGTCGACCTGGAGGGTCCGCCGAGTCAATAGTCTGTCGACAGATGCCGTGGCAAGAACCATGAAGATCCGCGCCAGCACCACGCCGACCACGATGAGCAGCAGCACGCCGAGCCACTGCCAGGTCTCGAGCAGGAATAGGCGCTGGCGCATAGTTTCCGGTACGACCCCCCGCAGCCACATCGCCGGTGTTACCACGTCGTAGGGCTGCTCGACGCCTTCGACGACGTCGAGCTCAGCGACCTCCTGATGGATCTCCCACAGGTCGTGGATGGTCTCGCGGGTGAACAGCCACCGCCCACCGGCTGTGCGGGCGATCACGACGGAGCCCGCGTCGTAGCGCTCGAAGAGCCAGGGCCGCCCGTCGGGTTCGTCGGGGATGGACTGGAGATCGACCAGTCGAGTGCGGTCGATGACACGCTTGAGCTGGCCGGCGAGCTCACGGCCCCGGAGAGACCGCACCGCCGGTGACAGCCCAGACAGGTCGAGGCACGTGGCGGCCCGATCGAGGTCGGGTCCGTCCTCGGTGTAGAACGCGCCAAGAAAGGTCTCCATTGTCGCGCGGGGTGAGCGCAGAGCGTGCGGAATCGGTCGGGGGGAGGGTGTTTCTTCGCCCTGGGGGAGCGCGTCATCTCCCTCCTGAGCCCAGCCGATCGCGGCAAGTGCGATGACCAACAGCGCGATCGAGGTGATTACGTTGTGGCGGTTCATTCAGCCCCCTATCTCCCGGTTGCGAACCCGGGGCAGGCGAGTCAATCCGAGATCGTAGAGGCCAGTGCGAGGTCAGCTGGAGGAGACAACGGTCGGAAAGCGCTCTGGCACTTCGACATTTCACTATCATCGCCTCTCGTCATATCGACCACTCGCAGAAACGCCTCGGATCACTCCTCCGAATCTTCGGCATCCTCGGCCGGTTCCACAACAATGCGAGGTGCGTTTGCCTCCTCGAGCAACCGCTCGATCTCGGGGAGTTGAGTTTTCAACACTGCCTCGAGCTCTGTCTCGAGGCGAACCAGCTCGGCGCTCAGCTCCTCGAACCGCTCCCTCGAGCCGACGGTCGGATATCCGGCCGCACTCTCGACCACGGACTGCAGGAACACCAGCTGGTTGTCGAGCTGGGGCGGGAAGTTGAGCATGTCCTGGCTCGACTCCAGCTTGGTCTGGTGGAGCTGCCCCTCGATTTCGGCCAACGCTTCCGACAGCAGGTCGACCTTCTCCTGAACGGATTCGTCATCCAACCGGCCGGCCATCTCTTCCGCCTGCTCGCGCACGTCGTGGATGAGCCCGACGGCGTCGTGGGAGCGAGTGAGCAGCTCCCAGGTGCTCCGGGCGAGCTCGAACTGTTCTTCAAGTGCTTCCTGGGAGATCTCTGTTCGGGGATCGTGTACCACCTCGAAGCTCGCGGTGTCGCTCCACTCCCCAACCGTGAGGCGTGCCTGATACGTGCCTGGCGGCACCCTCGGCCCGACCGTCATGCCCCACAGGACCGCGCCATCGACGAGCTTGGGATCCGCAAGTCGCAGGTTCCAGACGTACCGGTTCGCACCGACCCTCGCATCGAGAAGGGGAGGTTCCATGAGCTCCGGGAAGATCCTCCTGAAGATGCTCGGCGTCTGCGGCTCGGGCTTCTTGCTCGACAGACTCCGCAAGATCTCACCGTCCGAGTCGAGAAGCTCCAGGGTCACCTCGTCGGCGTCCTCCTCGTCCAGCCCCGCGGGCAGCAGATAGTGAATGACGGCGCCGTACGGCGGGTTCTCACCCACGGCCCCACGCGCGAAGTTGCCGGCGCCGTCGATCCAGCGCACCGCGGATCGCGGGTCGAACAGGTGTAGCTCGGCTCCCTCGACCTCGGGCGTCAGCTGCCGCAGCGGACTGAAATCGTCGAGGATCCAGTAGGAGCGACCCTGAGTGGCGACCACCAGCTCGCCGCGCTTTACGGCGAGGTCGGTGATCGGCGTAACCGACAGATTCAGCTGCAGCGGGCGCCAGGATCCGCCGTCGTCCAGCGACACATACATTCCGAACTCGGTGCCGGCGAACAGCAGGCCCCGCCGCTCCGGATCCTCGCGCACCGCACGCACGAAGTGATCCGCCGGAATGCCGTTGTCACCGTCCGTGAGCAGCGTCCATTCGGCGCCGTAACTGTCCGTGCGGAAGACATACGGCCGGAAGTCGTCCATACGGTAGCGATGCACGGCGATGAAGGCGCGGCCCGGGTCGTGGGCCGACAGCTCGATGTTGTTGACCGTTCCCCACTGCGGCATGCCCCGTGGGGTGATGTTGCGCCAGGTTTCGCCACCGTTGTCCGAGATGTGTACCAGGCCGTCGTCGCTGCCGGCCCACAGCAGGCCCTCGCGGTGCGGCGACTCCTCGAAGGCGAAGATGGTGCCGTAGACCTCGACACCGGTGTTGTCCCGGGTAATGGGTCCGCCGGCATACTCCTGTTTGGAGGCGTCGTTTCGAGAGAGGTCCGGGCTGATGATCTGCCAGGTCTGCCCCTCGTCGGTGGTGCGGTGGACGAAGTTCGAGCAGTGGTAGAGGACATCGGGATCGTGCGGAGAGAGCTTGATCGGCGCGTTCCACTGGAACCGGAAACGAAGATCGGCGGCCTGCTGTCCGACCGCCATCTGGGGCCAGGTCATGATCTCCCTCCACTGGCCGAGCTCGTGGTCGTAACGGCTGATGGTCCCGCCGTAACAGCCACCATACGTGACCTTCGGGTTCCTCGGATCGATGGCGATCGTGGCGGACTCACACCCGGCCGGGGCGTACCAGTGCTCGCGATCGATGTTGCCGTCCGCCGTCCGGCTCGGGATGGCCACCGCGGAGTTGTCCTGCTGCCCGCCGTACAGCCAGAACGGATGCTGGTCATCCACGGTCACTCGGTACATTTCTGAGGTGGGCTGGTTTGCCTGGGTCGACCATGTCCTGCCTCCATTGAAGGTGACGTTCGCCCCGCCGTCGTTGCCCTCGATCATGTTTCGCGGATCGTCGGGGTTGATCCAGAGATCGTGGTTGTCGCCGTGCGGCGTCCGGATCGGTCGGAACGTCTTGCCTCCGTCGTCGGACCGCCAGAACAGCACGTTGAGCACGTAGACCGTGTTGACGTCGACCGGATCGGCCTCGACGTGGGTGTAGTACCAGGCGCGCTGGCGGAGCTCCCGGTTGGCGCTTACGAGGCGGAACTTCACGCCGCCGTTGTCGGAGCGGAACAGGCCGCCCTTTTCGTGCTCCACCAGCGCCCAAACCCGCCGCGGGTTGGCGGGCGACACGGCCACGGCGATGCGCCCCTTGTCGCCGTCGGGCAGGCCTTCCTCGAGTCTGGTCCAGGTGTTGCCGCCGTCGGTGGACTTGTACAGGCCGCTCCCCGGACCACCCGATTTCATCGTCCACGGCTGGCGTACCGCCTGCCACATGGCCGCGTACAGCACGCGTGGGTTCGACGGGTCCATCGACAGGTCGACCGCGCCGGTTTCGTCGGCAACGTACAGGACCCTGGTCCAGGTCAGACCGCCGTTGGTGGAGCGGTAGACACCGCGTTCCGAGTTCGGACCGAACGCGTGGCCGAGCGCAGCCACGTACACCACGTCCGGATCCGTTGGATGAACGACTACGGCCCCGATCTGGCCCGCCTCCGGCAGGCCCATGAAGCGCCAGGTGTCGCCCGCGTCGGTGGACTTGTACACCCCCACGCCGGGCGACACGTTGCCGCGGATGCAGGCCGATCCGGTGCCCACGTAGACGACGTTGGCGTCGGAAGGTGCGACCGCGATGGCGCCGACGGAGCCGGCGCCGAAGGCATCCCCGCCCCGCCGAACGCGTTTCGCCTGAATGTCCTCGGCGCGGAGATCGTGGGCCGGTGGCCGCAGCAGGCCGTACTCGGCCATCATCGGATCCACGTCGCCCATGACCTGCGGTTCCGGTTTCGGCTCGAGCTCGCGCTCCATATCGCTCACGTTGCGCCAGTTCTTGCCGGCATCGGTGGTCTTCCACACCCCGCCACCGGTGGCGCCCATGTAGTAGGTCATGGGATCCCCGGGCACTCCGGCAACCGCGGTCACGCGGCCACCGCGGAAGGGGCCCACCAAGCGGTAGGACATGGAGTTGAAAATCTCGTCATCCGACTCGGCCACTCCAGCGTTCAAGCCGGCCGCCGCGACCAGCAATACGAGGAATCGACTGCGCATCCCAACCTCCCCAAGAGCAGGGTTTCGCTGCAGATCGCCGGTGAGGATTCTCCACCTCGATCCGGAGCATTGCAGAGGATAGCAGTGCTCGCCGGCGGCGCCGACCGTTCGCTACACGGGCACCCGGCCGCGTTCGTGTAGCCGGTCCACCCGGTCGGCAACGAAGCCCGTCCACAGGCTCAACCACAACGGCGCCAGACCGGACGGCCCCAGCAGGCGGAGCGGGACGTAGGCAAGCGCGAAGGTCCAGATGAACGACTTGGCGGTGAACAGACCGCCGACCGTGGCACCGGTCAGCGTGAGCAGCATGCCCAGCGCCAGCGAATCCAGGAGACCCACCGATAGGCCGGTGCCGTGCGACAGCCGGTCGACCAGCGGCGCGAGGGGACCGGCGAGCACGCGCAATCCCAGGCACGGGACCACGAGTCCGAAGAACAGGGCGATCGCGAACCGTGGCCAGTTGAAGTTGTCGGCCAGAGGGTTGACGAAGTTGCGAATGCCACGCAGCGTGGTACGCAGGGTGGGTCGCAGCAACCCGTCGGCCGCGTCGCGCTGCAACAGCCCCTGCCCGATCTGGTGGGCGGTCCGGCGGCCGTGGTGGTCGAGGAGCCGATCGAACAGGTCCCCGGGCGGCAGATGCAGGCGGCCGCGCGACTCGAGTTCTTTGGCGCGCCGGTCGTGTCGGGCCTTGAGATTCGCGGGGTCTCGCTCGCCGCGGAAGTCCTCGATGATGTGGGTCGGCACCGGGTCGAACACTTCGTCCAGCTCGGCTTTGCGCGTGCTCAGCAGGGTGCCGTCCGCGAACTGCGACACGATTTCTAGGTAACAGGCCGTCTGGTCTGCACCGCCCCTCACCCTGCTCCGCAGCAGGTTGAGAGAGATTGCCGGCCACTCGGTTACCGAGAAGTAGCCACGCACCAGATTGGCGCCCGGCAGGTTCGTGACCCTGTAATTCAGCGCCGGCCGGTAACCCATTGCCTCGAGTCGGTCGTCCCACGGCCCGAAGAAGTCCATCTGGTTCCGGTCGAACTCGCTCTCGGGGACTTCCTCGACCTCGAGTTCGACGGGCCCCCTGACATTCCTCAGGATCATCGGGATTCCGACCACGAAGAACGATCCGAGGATGACGGCGAACAGGACCAGGTCGGCGGGCAGGGCGAACCTCCCGGACGGAGACGGCGACGTTGTGTGGGTGGATATCGCAGGTTGGCGACGACAGAGGAGATGAGGTAGTTGTTGCCTCCGTGTTCCGTGATCGCATTGGGCGATTCCTCGGGACGGAACTCGCTCAGCCGGGTGTCGAGCGGTGTTCGGTCCGATCGTGTGTCGCGAGGGTCGAGTCCTGTTATTGTTTTCCCGAGCGACGAGGAGGAGCACCATGATCCGATCGGTCACACCCATCTGTTTTGTTGTCGCGGTTTTGCTGGCATCCATGAGTCTGTTCGGAGCCGAGGAGTCGAAACCCGTTCTCACTGTTGCGGACTTTCTCGACGGTGAGGCGGTGTCGGATCCGCAGGTATCGCCCGACGGGACGCGGATCCTGTACACCCGCCGCTGGATCGACCGCATGGAGGATCGCTGGCGGTCCGACATCTGGATCATGAACGCCGACGGCACCCGTAACCGCTTTCTGAGCAAGGGCTCGGACCCACGCTGGTCACCCGACGGTACGCGCTTCGCCTTTCTCGACGAGGGCGAACCAGTGGGCACTCAGATCTTCGTGCGCTGGCTCGACGCGGCCGAGGCGACTCAGGTCACGCGGGTCGAGCGTGAGCCGACCACGATTCGCTGGTCGCCGGACGGGAATTCCATCGCCTTCGTGATGCACACCGAGGCCGAGGGGCGGTGGGAGATCGACCTGCCGGAGGAGCCCGAGGGTGCCGAGTGGACCGAAGAACCCAGAGTCATCGAGGGCGTCTACTTCCGTCAGGACCGTCGTGGCTTCATGGAGGACGGCTACCTCCACCTGTTCGTGGTCGATGCAGGCGGCGGGACACCGCGCCAGCTGACTCGGGGGACGTGGAACGTCGGCGCCCGCACCATCGGCCTCGACTATGGAATCGGCATCGACTGGACTCCGGACAGCACGGCCATCGTCTTCGACGGTCTGATGGAGGACGACAATCCGTCCATGCCGTACCGGCGGTCCCACCTGTACGCCGTCAACGTCACCACGAAAGAACCCCGACGTCTGACCTCGGACGAGGGTCCCTGGGCGGGTCCAGTGGTGTCTCCCGACGGCAGGTACGTGGCGTTCACCGGTTTTCCGTGGACCGGCCAGACCTACCGCGCCGAGGAGCTCCACGTGATCGGATTCGACGGCAGCGGCATGCGCTCGCTGACCCCCGATCTCGACCGCACGCTCGGGGATCTCCACTGGGCGTCGGATGGGAGCGGCGTGTTCTTTGTTGCCCGCGACCGGGGGACATCGAACGTCCACTTCGTCCCGCTGCAGGGCGCGCCGCGGCAGGTCACGCACGGCAGCCACATGCTCTCCCTCGATTCGACCTCGGCCAAAGGACTCGGGGTGGGGGTTTTACGCTCCCCGCACGCGCCCGGAGATGTCGTGGGTTTCCGACTTGCCGCGGGAGACGACCTCACGCAGCTAACTCGTGTTCACGAGGACGTTCTCAGTCGTGTGCAGTTGGGTGACGTGGAAGAGATCTGGTACGAATCGGCCGACGGTACGGCCATTCAGGGCTGGATAGTGAAGCCTCCCCACTTCGACGCAGGAAAGAAGTGGCCGCTCATCCTGCACATCCACGGCGGCCCGCACGCGATGTACAGCCTGGCCTTCAACTTCTCGTTCCAGCAGCTGGCGGCCGCCGGATACGTTGTCCTCTACACCAACCCGCGCGGCAGCAGCGGATACGGCACCGACTTCGGCAACGCCATCGACGACGCCTACCCGTCGGTGGACTACCACGACCTGATGGCGGGCGTGGACGCCGTGATCGAACGTGGCTGGGTCGACACCACGCGGATGTACGTCACCGGGGTCTCGGGCGGCGGCGTGCTGTCGAGCTGGACCATCGGACACACGGACCGATTCGCGGCCGCCGCGGTGCGGGCGCCGGTGATCGACTGGATCAGCTTCGCGGGCACCACCGACATCACCGAGTGGGGCTACCACCGGTACGAACCCTACCCGTGGGAAGACCCCGAGCCGTGGCTCAGACACTCGCCGTTGATGTACGTCCACAACGTCACCACGCCGACGCTGATGATGTGCGGCGAGCTCGACCTGCGGACGCCGATGGGCCAGACCGAGGAGTACTTTCAGGCCCTCAACGCCGTGGGCGTGGAGACCGTGCTGCTCCGCTTCAACGACGAGTACCACGGCACCGGTTCCAAGCCGTCGAACTTCATGCGAACGCAGCTCTATCTGCTCGACTGGTTCGGCAGGCACACCCGGGAAGAGTGAGGTCGGTGTCGCGTACCCCGTGGCCGAGACAAAGACGGCCGCGACAAACCATGGGACGATGCCCCCCCACATCTCCGGGAGCCTGGCGTGGTGTCCCCGCTGACCGTGTGGCGGTCGGCGAAGTGATCCTCGACGTCGTGCCTGAGCGTCGGTCGCCGATACGGCGCCGCCCTTTGAGACCTCCACACATCGGTGCTACAGTCCCAGACAACATTCGGGGGGCACATGGAACGACGGTTGCGCGTCCGGTTGTGTGTGATTGCAGCGTCATTGGCAACAGTCTTCCCTCCGTTCTCCGCTCCTACTCGAGGTCAAGATCTTCCCGTCGTGACCCTGGGAGTTCTCGTCGATGGAGAGTCAGAACGCAGCATGACCCTCGTCGACATGCTGAGGTCCGAGATCGTTGCGCTCACCAAGAACGAATTCGACCTCCGCGTTCGTGACGACACGCTCATCATCGCGGATTGGACGAGGGCCGGAGTCGAGATCGGCCTCGGGCGCCTCCTCAGCGACCCGCAGGTGGACGTCGTGCTGGCGATCGGCGCGATCGCGGCCGACGTGGCCGCTCGCCGCGGTGTATTTCCAAAACCCCTGATCGCCCCGCTCGCCATCGACGCCGAGGTGCAGGGCTTTCCGTTCGACCCCGCGACCGGGGGCTCCGGAGTCGACAATTTCACCTATGCCAACATCCTGAACCCCACCAACCGGGATATCCGCACGTTTCTGGAGATCCACTCGTTCTCAAAACTGGCGGTGATCGTGCAGCCGGCGTTGGCCGAGGCGATGCCGGAGCTTCCCGGGTCCGTGATGGCGCAGCTCGAGGAGCTCGGCGTCGAGGTGATTACAGTTCCGGCCCGCTCAACCGCCGAAGACACCGTCGCCGCCGTCCCGCCCGAGGCCGAGGCGGTGTACGTGCTGCCGCTGATGCGGTTCACCTGGGACGAAATCGGGGTTTTGGCCGACGGTCTGAAGCGCCGCCGTCTGCCCAGCTTCTCGATGTTTGGGATCGGCGAGGTGGAGCGAGGGCTGCTTGCCAGCATGCGGACGCGCGATTTCTGGCCGCGGCTTGCCCGCCGGATGGCGCTCACCGTCCAACGGGTCCTGCTCGGTGAAAGTCCGGGTACGATTCCGGTCAGTTTCCCCGAGAACCCGAGGCTCGTCATCAACATGAGGACGGCACGGACGGTGGGCGTGTTCCCGACGTGGTTGGCGATGTCCGGTGCCGAGCTGCTGCACGAGGAAGAGACCGAGAATATTCAGAGGATGAGGCTGATAGACGCCGTCATGTGGGCCGAGGACGCCAACCTCGACCTCGCGGCCTTCGATCACGAAGTGGCGGTCGGGCGTCAGGTCGTCGAGGAGGCCAAGGGCTTGGTGCGACCGCTGGTGACTGCCGGCGCTTCCGGGATCGTCATCGACGAAGACCGTGCCGCCGCGTCGCTCGGCTCCCAGGCTGAGCAGAGCTTCGGCGGATCGCTTGCTCTCGACCAGATGATCTACTCCGAGCCAGCGTTTGCCAACGTCACCGTCCAAAAGAGGCTGCAGCAGAGCCGCGAGGTCCAGCGCGAGACGCTTCGTCTGGACATCATCCAGGAGGCGGCCACGGCGTACCTCGTCGTGCTCCGGACGCAGGGGTTGTACGAGATTCAAAAGGAGAACCTCCGGGTGACTCGGAAGAACCACGAGCTGGCGCAGATTCGCCAACGCGTCGGCGCCGCCGGAGCGTCCGAGGTGTACCGCTGGGAGAGCGCCATCGCAACCGCCGAGAAAGACATGGTCACCGTCCGCGAGAACGTCAACGTCGCCAAGGTCAACGTCAACCGGGTCCTCAACCGACCGCTCGACACGAAGTTCGTGCCGGAGGACGTCAACCACCTGAGCCCGGTCTTCATGTCCGGCGACCTCAGAACGTGGCGGTACATCTACAGTCCCCGAGGCTACGAGGTCTTTGTCGAGTTCATGGTAGACGCGGGTCTCGAGAGCTCGACCGAACTCGAGGCGCTCGACGCGGCGATCGCCGCCGCCCAGCGCGGGATGCGTGCCACCCGTCGCCAACTCTACATCCCAGACTTCTTCCTGAACGCCGAGGTTGGGCAGATCCTCTCCAAGAGCGGTGCCGGTTCCGAGCCGATCGATCTGCCGATCCCGATCGAATTCCCGAGGGTTGACGATACAACCTGGTCGGTGGGCCTGTTCGGCGCGCTGCAGCTCTACGCGGGCGGCGCCAATCGAGCGGCCTCACGGAGGGCGCAGGAGGAGCTGTTCCAGCTCCAGGTCGAGCGCGACGCCGTCGCGAACCGGGTCGAGCAGCGGATTCGATCCGCCATGCTCCTGGCCGGAGCGTCGTTCTACTCCATCGAGCTGTCTGAAGCCGCTGCCGAGGCGGCCCTCAAGAGCCTCGATCTGGTCACCGACTCGTACGTGACCGGCGCGGTGTCGATCACCGAGCTGCTCGACGCCCAGAGTGCAGCACTGCGAGCCAGCGAGGGTGCGTCCAACGCAGTCTACGACTTTCTGATCGACCTCATGGAGGTCGAGCGCGCGATTTCGAGCTTTGCATTCTTTCAGACCCATGAAGGCAGGAATGCCTTCTACAGACGTGTGCACGACTACATGGTCGAACGAGGGGTCCAGCCCCTCCCGGAGGATCAAATAAGCCGCTCCCTCAGACGGTGATTCGGAAGGAGGAAAGCGATGCAGCACACAAGCCTCAACGTGGTAGCCCTCATCGGGATTGCCGTCTTCGGCGTCGCGTGCGGTCGCGAGGAGGTCGTCGCAGAGTCGCAGCTGCGGCCAGTCCGAACCGAGGTGGTCAGGGTGTCGGGAGCGGAACGTCTGCGGACCTTTTCGGGCACGTTCCGAGCCGGCATGGAGTCCAGGCTCAGCTTCCGTGTGCCGGGAAGGGTGCGGCGACTCGCCGTCGTGGTCGGTCAGTCGGTTCGTGTAGACCACCTGATCGCCGAGCTCGACCCGCGCGACTACGAGCTCCAGGTGCAGGAGGCTCAGGCAAGCCTGACCCGGGCGCTGGCCTCCAAGCGAAACGCCGAAGCCGAGCGCGACCGGGTCCGCGAGCTGTACGAAAACGACAACGCGTCGCTGAGGCAGTGGGATCAGGCGCGCGCAGTGGCCGAGTCGGCGGCCGCCCAGGTCGAGTCGCTCGAGAAACGGCTCGAGCTGGCGCGACGCCAGCTCGACTACACGCGGCTGACGGCGCCGCTCGCCGGAGCCATCGCTACCGTCTCGGTGGAAGTGAACGAAAACGTCCAGGCTGGCCAGCCCATCGTCACGCTCTCCTCCAGCACCATGACCGAGGTGGGCGTTGATCTTCCGGGCAGCGTCATCACCGAGATCCGCGAAGGCGCTCGTGCCACGGTCACGTGTGACGCCCTTCCGGGTGAGGCCTTCGACGCCTTCGTCACCGAGGTCGGCGTGACCGCGTCCGGTGCGACCACCTATCCCGTGACGGTCCAGCTGGCCACTCAGAGCGATCGCGTGAGGCCCGGCATGGCGGCCGAGGTCACGTTTCGCCTCGCGGTCTCCGAATCAGATTCGCACGGCATCCTCGTGCCGGCGGTGGCGGTGGGAGAAGACCGTGACGGCCGTTTCGTGTTCCTTGTCGAGCCACAGGACGACGGCAGCGCACTCGTCAGACGGCGCCTGGTGGAGGTCGGCGGTCTCGCCACCGGAGACGAGCACGACCGCATCGAAATCCTGGGCGGCCTCGCAGCCGGAGACGTGATCGTCACCGCCGGCGTACGGCGACTCGAGGACGGCCGACGGGTGCGGCTGTCGGAGCCCTTGGAGTCTTCGCCATGAACCTGACGCGCGCCGCCATCGACAAGAACCGAATCACGGTGGTCGTGTTGGTGGTGATTCTCTTCAGCGGCGTTCTCTCCTTCTTCAACATGTCCCGTGCCGAGGATCCCGGCTTCGTCATTCGCGTCGCCGTGGTCGTCACCCACTTCCCGGGCGCCAGCCCACGGCGGGTCGAGCAGCTGGTCACCGACAAGATCGAAAAAGCGGTCCAGCAGATGCCGGAGCTCGATTTCGTTTCGAGCGAGTCCAAGAACGGGATCTCGATCGTCTACGTGAGCATCCGCGAGGAGTACCGCGAGATGCGGCCGATCTGGGACAGCCTCCGGCGCAAGGTCGCGGATGTTGCCCGCGATCTTCCGGACGGTGTCATCGGTCCGTTCGTCAACGACGAATTCGGCGACGTCTTTGGCACCATCGTCGGCATCACCGGCGACGGCTTCAATTACGCCGAGCTCAAGGAGGTCGCGGACGAAGTGCGTGACGAGTTCCTGCTGATCCCTGAGGTCGCCAAAGTGGACGTTTACGGCGATCAGGAAGAGCGGATCTTCGTCGAGTACAACAACGCCCGCCTGTCCGAACTCGGCTTGTCGCCGATCCAGCTCGAGCAGATTCTGTCGAGCCGGAACATCATCATCCCTGGGGGCAGCGTCGAGACCTCGGAGGAGAGAATCTCGCTCGAGCCGTCGGGCAATTTCGAGACGCTGGAGGACGTGAAGCGGGCTCTGATCTCGGTGCCGGGCCGCGCGGAGATGATTGCGCTTCAAGACATTGCCCGTATCGAACGCGGCTATGTCGACCCACCGAAGACCAAGTTGAGAGTCAGCGGAGAACCGGCACTCGCCCTCGCCATCTCGATGCGGGAGGGCGGCAACATCATCGATCTCGGCCGGCAGGTCAAGGAGACCGTCGCCAGGGTCGAGTCCGAGTATCCGGTCGGTATCGATTTCACCTTCATCCAGTTTCAAGCCGATCCTGTGAACAAGAAGGTCAACGAGTTTATCGGCAACCTGATGCAGGCGGTTGCCATCGTCGTGATCGTGATGTTGTTAAGCCTGGGCATCCGGACCGGGCTGGTGGTGGCGAGCCTGATTCCGATGGCAATCGTGATGTCGCTGATGATCATGGGCTTCTTCGGTATCGGTCTGGACCAGATGTCGTTGGCCTCGCTGATCATCGCGCTCGGAATGCTGGTGGACAACGCCATCGTCATGTCCGAGTCGATCATGGTGCAGATGGGGGAGGGCAAGCCTGCGATCGAGGCGGCTGTCGACTCGGCGTCCGAGCTCCGCATTCCGCTCCTGATCTCGTCGCTTACTACCGTGGCGGCATTCCTCCCGATCTACCTGGCAGAATCCGGCACCGGCGAGTACACCGCGCCGCTGTTCAAGGTGGTGAGCATCACCCTTCTCAGCTCGTGGATCCTCTCGCTGACCATGATCCCGATGCTGTGCGTGACGTTCTTCAAAGTGAAACTAAGGCGGCGAGAAGGCGCGTACGACCGCCGCTTCTACCAGTCGTATCGCCGGTTCTTGCTGTTCGCGCTGCGACACCGAGCGGCCTCGGTTTCGGCGGTCGTCCTGATCTTCATCCTCACCTTGCGGGCGTTTGCCCTGGTGCCGGTGAAGTTCTTCCCGGATGGCGATCGACCCACGTTCACGGCAGAACTCCGGCTGCCGGTGGGCTCCACCCTGGAGAACACAGACCGAACGGTGGCCGAGGTGGAGGGCTTCCTGCGAGACGAGATGCTGGTGGACGCTGACGCAGTCGCGGAAGGCGTGGAGGGCGTCACCAACTGGGCGGCGTTCATGGGTGAGGGTGCTCCTCGATTCATTCTGCCCCTCTACGTCGAGCAGGAGACTCCCGAGTACGCGATCTTCATCATCAATGCCACTTCGCACGATGTGATCGATGAGATGGTTCCGGACCTGCGCAGGTTCTGCTTCGAAACCTTCCCCGACCTCAAGGCACAGATCGACCCGTTGCCGCTCGGTCCGCCGATCACCAACCCGATAGAGATCCGCATCTCCGGGCGGGACGAGGACGTGATCTTCGGGCTGGTCGACACGGTCAAGGCCAAGCTGCACTCTCTCGCCGGGCCGATCGGGATCTCCGACGACTGGGGGGCCCGAGCGAAGAAATTGATGGTACAAATCGACGAGGCGCGCGCCCGGCGAGCCGGGGTCTCGAACCTGGACATCGCGATCTCACTGCAGACCGCCCTCACCGGATTCGACACGACTCAATTTCGGGAGGACGACAAGGTCATCCCGGTGACCCTACGCTCGGTGGCCGCAGACCGCCGCGACCTCGGCAAGCTGGAAAGCCTCAACGTGTTCTCCCAGGCGACCGGGCGGTCGGTGCCGCTGGAACAGGTAGCGGACATCGAGGTCGCGTGGGAGCCCGCGGACGTCCGCCGCCGAAACCGCCTCAAGACCGTCACCGTGCAGTCCGACCTCGAGCCGGGCGTCACCGCCATCGAGATCATCAACCAGCTCACTCCGTGGCTCGACGAGCAGCAGTCGAGCTGGGGCCTCGGCTACTCGTGGGAGTTCGGCGGCGAGTACGAGACCTCCATCGACTCGAACCGGTCGATCATGGTCAAGCTGCCGGTCGCGGCTCTGATCATCGTGCTGTTGCTGGTGGGGCAGTTCAACTCGTTCCGCCGTCCGGCGATCATCCTGATCACCATCCCGCTGGGCATCATCGGGGTCGTGATCGGATTGATCGTGTTGCGCTCCTATTTCGGGTTCATGACGTTGCTCGGCATCATCGCCCTGTCCGGGATCGTCATCAACAACGCGATCGTGCTCCTCGACCGCATAAGGATCGAGATCGAGGAAAACGGTCTCGAGCCGCAGCGCGCGGTGGTGGAGTCGGCGCAGCGGCGGCTGAGGCCGATCCTGCTCACCACCGGCACCACCATCGGCGGTCTCCTGCCGCTCTATCTGGGCGGTGGTCCCATGTGGGAACCGATGGCGGTCGCCATCATGTTCGGACTCCTGTTCGCCACGGCCCTGACTCTGGGTGTCGTTCCCGTGCTGTACTCGCTGTTTTTCAGGGTAACCTACCGGGATTTCGACTACTGACCCGCCCCATGCCTCACGCTGGTGGGCCCAGCCGCGGGTGCAGCCTGAGGTAACACCAACCACCCACCTCAGCCCGAAGCAACTCGTCCCGACGGCGTGGGCGGCCACGATCGCGGGACGGCGCGGCGCCGATCGAATAGATGGCCACCTTGCTAACAGTGCATCGAGACGCGGTATTCAGCGCGCGGTTGGTCGGACGAAGGGCATTCACGGACTCGACCGGGTCCTCCCGTGAGCGAAGTCGCCGTTCGGGCCCCCTCGGGTTCGCCGCTGGCGCCCTCGCTCGGGACCGTTCGGCCGTAGCCGAGCCGGTATCGCGATTCCGCGTACTGCACGATCGAGGGGCGAGGTCATGCGCGAACTTATATAATTACTTGAAATATATCTGAGCTGGTTGTTCTTGCGGACGAATCTCGCATTCTAAACATTCTTAAATAAATATCCTGCTGTTTTTTCTTCAAATTCCCCGGATGTCTGAAATATTAGATATCTCTTGGACGTTAGCCGCTTCGATCAGTGGGTATCCAACCCGCACAAAACACCGAAAGAAAGGTATGAAAATGAAAGCAAGGGCGAGTGTACTGTTTGCCGGGATCGTCGCACTGGGGCTCGTGGTGCCTATCGAGGCAGCGACCCCGCTGAACGCGATCCTCAGCATCGATGATCCCGAGGGCAATATGGGTGGTGCGCGCGTCCGCGTGGTCCACGCCTCGCCCGACGCACCGGCCGTAGACGTTTTGGTTGATGACAGTATCGTCTCCGAGAACATCGAGTTCGAGGAGATTTCCGAGTTTGTCGAGGTGCCGACAGGTACCCACAACGTGAAGGTGGTTCCCACCGGCGCGACCGAGCCGGTCGTGATCGAGGCCGACCTCGAGCTTGCGGCCGCCACCGACTACACGGTCGTCGCGACTGACTTCTTGGCGAATATCACGCCGATCATTCTCACCGCCGACGGCAGCACGCCGACCGCCGGGAACGCTTTCCTGCGGTTCTTCCACGGCTCGCCTGACGCTCCGGCGGTCGACATCGCCGTTGCCGGCGGCGGCCCGGTTCTGATCCCCAACGTGGCGTTTCAGGAGTTTTCGGCCTACGGCGAGGTTGCTGCAGGCACCTATGATCTCGAGGTGCGCCTCGCAGGGACGTCGGACGTGGCCCTGTCGCTGCCCGGAGTGACCGTCGGGGACGGCGACGTGGTCACGGCCTACGCGACGGGTCTGGTTGCAGACATCGGCGCGATGGACAACTTCTACTTCATCCCGGCCGCGGCGCGAGGCGAGGGCGCGAGGAGTTCCTTGTGGTCCTCAGA
>JBFELO010000039.1:0-33834 GCA_041552055.1 Candidatus Sulfomarinibacteraceae bacterium
CCCCCCGCGACGGGATCGCCGATCAGCACACTCGAGATTCCCGCTCAGGTCGCGGTCTCGGGAAGAGCCATGGCGACGAGCTCGATCACGTCGTAGCTCTCGGCCTGCTCGTGGCCGAGCTCCTTCTGGGCGTCGGACAGCATCGAGTAGCAGTACGGGCACGCCACCGCGACCTCGGTGGTTCCGGTCTCCTCGAGCTGGGCGAAGCGGGTCTGATTGATCCGCTCGCCGAGCTTCTCCTCGAGCCACATCCTGCCGCCGCCCGCGCCGCAGCACATCGAGGTCTCACGGGTCAACTCCGCCTCACGCACCCTCACGCCCGGGATCGCCTTGAGCAGGAAACGAGGTGCTTCGTACTCGCCGTTGGTGCGTCCCAGGTAGCAGGGGTCGTGGTACGCGAGGTCCAGGCCGAGGTTGTTGGTCAGCTTGACCCGCCCGGACCGCACCAGATCGGCCACGAGCTGCGTGCCGTGGACCACCTCGTAGTTGCCGTCGAAGTCTGGGTACTCTCGCTTGATCGTGTTGTACGCGTGCGGGCAGTTGGTCACGACCTTCTTGACGCCGTAGCCGTTCAAGGTCTCGATGTTCTGCATCGCCAGCATCTGGAACAGATACTCGTTGCCCAGTCGGCGCGCGGCGTCACCCGTCGAGACCTCCTCCGAACCGAGAATCGCGAACGTGACACCTGCCTCCTTGAGGATCCTGACCAGGGCCCGCGAGACCTTCTTGCCGTGGTCGTCGTAGCTGCCCGGCGAGCCGACGAAGAACAGGTACTCGAAGTCGCCCCCGGCCTCGGCCGCCAACGGAACGTCGAGCCCCTGGGCCCAGTCCGCGCGCTCCTCCGCCGGCAGCTGCCAGGGGTTCCCGTTGACCTCGTAGCCGCGGAAGGCGGTCTGCGCCTCCTCGGGGAACTCGGCCGACTCGAGCACCAGGTTGCGCCGCTGGTCGACGAGCTTGTCCACGTAGGTGATGTCGAGGGGGCACGCCCGCTCGCACCAGCGGCAGGTCGTGCACGCCCAGATGACCTCGGGATCGACTACTTCGGGTACCAACTCGTGCGTCGAGGCGTGCCCGCCATCGCCCGGGTCGGCCAGGATCCCCCGCTGCTCCCGATACAGCTGATCGCGCACCGATTTGAGGTAGAGGACCGGCTCGAGCGGCTTGTGGGTCAGGGTGGTCGGACAGAACTCGCGGCACCGCCCACACTCGGTACAGGTGTACATGTCGAGCATCTGCTTCCAGGTGAAGTCGGTCACCGTGGACGTTCCGAAGCGCGTGTCCTCGTCGACGTTCTCCAGGTCCATCGTGGCCAGCTTGCCCGGCGGGTCCAGCCTGGCGAAGAAGACGTTGAAGAGCGACGTGTAGACGTGGAAGTGCTTCGAGTACGGCAGCTCGTTGGCGAAGTAGTACAGCGTGAGCAGGTGGAGCCACCACATGACGGTGTAGAGCAGCTGCTGGGCGCCCTGCGAGAGGCCCGAGAACAGACCGGCCACGGCGCTCGACACCGGCAGGTACGACGAGTCGATGTGACCGGCTGCGATTCGTGCGCCCTCGGACGCGAGGTCGGTCACCATCAACATCGCGATCAGAATGATCACCAGCCACGCGCTCCACGACTGAACGACCCGCTCCTTGCGCTGGAAACCGCGGCGCCAGACCGCGAGCACGAGTCCGACCAGCACCAGCATCTCGACGACGTCCTTTGAGAACAGGTAGGCGTGGCCGAGCGGAGTGTCGAGCAGCGGCAACTCCCAGCCGGCGAACAGGCCCTCAAGCACCATGGTCACGGTCCGCAGGCTGACGACCAGGAAACCGTAGAATATCAGCAGGTGATAAAAACCCGCGAACGGGTCGTCGAACATCTTCTTCTGGCCGAAGGCGTACACCAGGAGGTGTTTGAACCGCTCACCGATCCGGTCGAATCGGTTTTCAGCCCGCCCGCTGCGCAGCAGCTGGAACCGCCGGCTGAGTGAGTAGACCACGCCTCCGATGCCGAGCACCGTCAGGATCCAGAACCACACGACGCCCGGAATGCCGAGCAACGAACCCGCGGTGGCGTGATGCATGGAGCCTCCTCAGGATGTGAAAAAACTCACGAGATCGGACACGGGGCCAGTATAGCAGACGAAATGAACCATCATTCAGTTGGGTTTCGTGATCAGAAACCGTTAATTCGAATCAACTTCCTGAACAGGGACGAGGTCGGCACGCCACCCGATTCGGGATCCACCCAGCGGCCGAACTGCCCGTCCTCACCAACGGTCGCAACCACCATCCGGACCGGATGGACGCGGATGCGTCGGTGCGTGATCGAATGGCGCACGACAGGAAGCGGCTCCGGGGGCTCCACGAGCTTCATCGGCACCATCTCGACCGCCACCTCGACTGCCGGCAGATCGCTGGTCAGCTCGGCCAGCGGCGGCAGCCAGAGACCGCGCAGGATCGGCCCCTCGGAGACCTCTCGCGCCAGCCACCGGCCGCGGTGGTCGATACAGCACGCGGCGACCCACTGCAGATCGACCGGAGCTCGGCGTTTCCTCGGTGGCGGATACCGCTCCGGGTTGCCTGCGGCCCGCGCTCGGCATCCAGGTGACAGTGGACAGACGGCACAGACTGGCCCGGATGGCAGACACACCGTGGCGCCGAGCTCCATGAGTGCCTCGTTGACGGTGCCCGGCTCCTCCCCTGTCATCAGTGAGCAGACCCAGTCGACGATCCTGCGCCTGCCGTCGGCGGTACGCGGATCGTCCGCCATGGCGAGGGCCCGCGTGGCGACCCGGATCACATTGCCGTCCACCACCGAAACCGGCTCACCGAACGCCAGCGATGCGACCGCGGCCGCGGTGTAGGGGCCGACGCCCGGCAATCGCTCCAGCTCGGCCGCCGACGCGGGGAGTCGCCCCGGACCGCGAACCACCTCCCGGGCCAGTCGGTGCAGGAGCCGGGCGCGGCGGTAATACCCGAGCCCCGACCACTTCTCCAGCACGTCGTCCTCCGAGGCCGCTGCGAGCTCCTCCAGCGACGGGAACGACTCCACGAACGCGTCGAACCGCGGCACCACCCGGTCGACCTGGGTCTGCTGCAGCATCACCTCGCTGACCAGGACTCGGTACGGATCGCGCGGTGCGGTCCGCCACGGCAGGTCGCGGGCGTTGGCCCGAAACCAGGACAACAGTCTTTCGGTCACTTCCACCCGTCTATCCTACCCCCAGCCACCCGGAAGCAAGATCCACCCGCCCAGTCCCCCCCAGATGCGAGATGGGAGATGCGAGATCCGCCGCCCTCCCGAATCTCGTCTCTGGTCGCTGGACCACCACCCGCCCGCGTCCGTGTCCGATGAAGCCTCTTGTTCGGTGAGGCCGGCACAGTAGCTACGCGCCCTCTCCCCGGCGCGCTTCCCGAGGGTGCCCCCTCATACAATGTTGGGACCGCCCCGACCGCCCCACTCGGTGACAGTGCTCCCAACATTGTCAAAGACGGCGCCCCGCAGATCGGGCTGTCAACGGCTTGCCGTTCGCGTCGACCACCTGACTCTCGAGGATCGACGGCCGAGAGGTGGCGTGGGCTTCGTCTTGCCATTCGCTCCGCGAATTGCAGCGGGATCTACCCACCCTCCATCCCCAGGGCCCCATGGGACTTCGCCGAATATCAAGGCGCGTAACAGGCGCGAGTCATCCCATCGCTCGTACCGTACGGAGCGCCCTGCCACTTCACGGCAATTCACGTAGTGAATTGCTCTCGTGTTAGGCTGAACCGGAAGCGACAGCCACAGCATGGACTACAGCAACCCGAACTTCCTCGACCTCGCTCCGGAGAACTCTGATCCCGAGCACAGCGGGGTCATGATCCTGCCACTCCCCGTCGACCTCACCGCATCCTGGGTACGCGGTACCGCCGCAGGCCCGGCCGCGATCATCGACGCCAGCCACCACCTCGAGCGATTCGACGAGCAGCTCAAGATCGACCCGTGCAGCGCGGTCGGCGGCATCGCGACCCATCCGACCCCGGTCTTTTCAACCGATCCGCAACGTGCGACGACGGAGATCCATGATCTCGCGACAGGGTTGGTCCGCCCCGATCGTCTGCTCGTCGCGCTGGGCGGCGAGCACTCGGTCAGCTTCCCGCTGGTGCAGGCACACCTGGGCACGTGGCCCGGGTTGAGTGTCGTTCACATCGACGCCCACGCCGACATGAGGTCGAGCTACGGGGGGACCGAGTACAACCACGCCTGTCCGATGCGTCGGATCCTCGAGCTGGGCGTTCACGTGACCTCGGTCGGGATCCGATCCGTGGACGAGTCCGAGGCGGAGTTCATCGACGGCGAGCGCAGCCGCATGTTCCTGGCGTGGGACGTAGCTGGCCGACTCGACGAACGTGGCGAGGAGATCGTCGAGTCGCTTCCGAGCCGCGATGTGTACCTTACGATCGACCTGGACGGGCTCGACCCCTCGGTCGTTCCGGCCGTCGGCACGCCGGTCCCCGGCGGGCTCGGTTGGTTCGAAACTCTGTCATTCGTGCGGCGGCTGATGGACACCTGCAGGGTGGTCGGCGCGGACGTCGTCGAGCTCTGTCCGCACGGCGGACTGCATCACGCCGATGCCGCGGCGGCGCGACTGGTGTATAAAATCATCGCCTATTGGGCTTCGTCCCGTGCGTGTCGCGACACGTCGGCTTTGAACCAACGACGCCCGGAGGACGAGTAACGATGTGCGAAGGCGGAGCATAGCAACCGATGGCAGCCGACGCCGCCATGGACGAGCAGCGCCTGATATCTCTGATGATCGGCTACCAGAAGGGCAGCACGGATGACTTCGCCCAGCTGTACGAGACGCTCAAGAGGCCGCTGCTGCGCTACCTCTGGACCTTCGTCCGCAACAGCACGATCGCGGAGGATCTGCTACAGGACACGTTTCTCCAGATCCACAGGGCTCGTCAGACCTATACGCCGCCGAGGCCGGTCCGCCCCTGGGTCTATGCCATCACGAGGCACGTGGCTCTGATGCACCTCAGGTCTACACGGCGCCGCAAGGAGAAGCTGGCTGACGAAGATCTTCCGGAGGTCCCCGTGCCCCCCGAGGTGGGACGGCTCGCCGATCGCGCGACTCTTCACCGATTGCTGGCGGAGCTTCCGCGGTCCGGACAGGAGGTTCTGATACTCCACCACCTTCTGGGGATGAGATTCGACGAGGTGGGTCAGATTCTCGGGGTCGCGACCGGGACCGCGAAGGTCCGTGCCCATCGCGCGATCAAGGCTCTGCGCGAGAAGATCGCGGCACAGCAGGAGGAGACGAGATGACGACCGATCTGCTACCCGACGCGCTGCGCGAAGCCGTCGGAGACGGGCTGCATCCCGTACGTCCGTTGTCACCTGCCTGGCAGAGGACGTTGGGCGTCGCCACCATCGCCACCGCAGTGGCCGCGATCGCGATCGGGACCGTCGCGCTCCGATTCGATCTCGGACAGATCCCGCTGTGGCTGAGCTGGGGATGTTCGGCCCTCGAGCTGCTGATGGGCGTCTTCATCGTCGGTCTCGCCCTGCGCGAGGCGGTTCCCGGGAGTGCGACACCGACCGGCGCGGTGTGGACCGCGTTGGTCACCGGTCTGGTGCTGCACATCGTCGTCGGGCTCGCCACCTGGATGCACAGCCCCGGGATGCAGGCGGGAAGTGATTCTCTCGCCCCCGGAATCGGGTGCATGACGCACGACGCCGTGAGGGTGCTGCCGATCTTCGTGGTCACCGCGTGGCTGTTGTTCCGCGCGTTGCCGTTGCGGGCGCCGATCGCCGGCCTGCTCGGTGGTGCCGGCTCGGCGATAGCCGGTGACGCAATCACGCACCTGCTGTGCCCCATGTCGGACATGCGTCATGTGCTCGTCTGGCACACCGGAGCGATCCTCGGTTTCATGGCGCTGGGCTGGGCTGTGGGCGCCGTGTGGCAACGGATCCGGTGGCGGTGATTCGCCGTTGACTTCGAACGTCGAGCGCAGCACCGCACAGGATCACGGAACAGGGGTCCTTCTGGTCAACCTCGGGACACCGTCCGCCCCGACCGCAGCGGCGATTCGCGCCTACCTCGCGCAGTTTCTCGCAGACCCGTTCGTGGTGGACGCCGGCCGGCTTCAGTGGTGGATCGTACGCCAGCTATTCGTCCTGCCGCACCGACCGCGACGTCTGGTCGGCGCGTACCGCTCGATCTGGACCGAGGATGGACCGCCGCTGCTCGTGATCACCAGCCGGCTGGCAGATGCGCTGAAGGGTGTACTCCGCGACCGCCTCGCCACAGAGGTTCCCGTCGAGATCGGGATGCGATACGGCGGACCGTCCATTCTACGTGGATTTCGCTCCCTCGCGATCGCCGGTTGCCGGAGAGTCCTGTTGCTCCCGTTGTTTCCTCAGTTCTCGGCGACCACGGTCGGCTCCACCTTCGACGCGGCAGCCGTGGCCTGCCAAGGGCTCTCGCCGGTACCCGACGTCCGCTCGGTAAGTGGCTACGCGAACGAGGACGGCTACATCGAGGCGCTCGCAGACTCCGTTCGCGAGACGTGGGACCGAGACGGTCCCGCCGACCGGCTCGTGATCTCGTTTCACGGCCTTCCACTGCGCTACACCGACCTTGGAGACCCCTACGCAGAGCAGTGCCGTGCCACCGCCGCCCTGCTCGCCGCAGAGCTCGGGCTCGAAGAGGATCGCTGGCAGCTGAGCTTCCAGTCCAGGTTCGGACGGGAGCCCTGGCTGGGCCCGTCCACCGAGGAGGCACTGAAGGAGATGGGCAGCGCGCGAGTCGCGAGCCTCGACGTGATCAGCCCCGGGTTCGCGGCAGATTGCCTCGAAACCCTTGACGAGCTCGCGGTCCACGGTCGAGACACTTTCACGGCTGCCGGCGGGGGCCGCTTCCGCTACCTCAGAGCCCTCAACCACAGTCTCGAACACGTCGCGTTCCTCGCGGATCTCACGATCCGAAACCTCAGGGCATGGGTATCACCCCCTTGATCCGAACCATGCCTGAGCCTTTGAGTCAGGCAGGTCGTCAACTCGTTTCCGTCTCCGTCTCCGTCCCCGATCCCGCATGTCCACGACTCTCGATGCGCCGGATCATCTAACTGAAACAAAGAGGCTCCCGCAGGCTCTCTTGGGGTGGCGGTCCGCACGGCAACGGAACTGGGAATGGAAACGGACGGAACCTGAGTTGTCGTGATAGGCATGACACGCACTTCTCACCTGATGACTCCCGCGGGCCGCGTGGTGAACTGATCGATCATGAGAATCGTCGCCTCCGGCGCCAGTGGCCTGATCGGAAAATCTCTGACGGCCGATCTCCGGGCGGCCGGTCACGACGTCGTACGGCTGGTTCGCCATCCGTCGGTCGGGGCGCGAGCCGACGTCGTTCAGTGGGACCCCGAGCGACGTTCGCTGGAGGCCGAAGTGCTGTCGGGCGCCGATGCAGTGGTGAACCTCAACGGCCGCAACGTAGGTGACGCAAGGTGGAGCGCGGGGTTCAAAGAGGAGCTTCGATCGAGCCGGCTCAGGCCCACCGAAACCCTGGTCGCGGCGATCAACGAGGCTGATCCGCCTCCGAGGTTGCTCGTCAACGCATCGGCCATCGGTTACTACGGGGATCGCGGCGAAGAGGAGTTGGAGGAGTCCTCGCCTCCGGGGAGCGGATTCCTGGCGGACCTCAGCGTGGCGTGGGAGGACGCGGCCCTCGCAGCGACCTCCGAGGCGACGCGGGTCGTGGCGATCCGTTTGGGCATGGTTGTCGGCCGCGGCGGAGCGCTCGCGAGGATGCTGACTCCGTTCAAGCTCGGGTTCGGCGGTCCGATCGGATCCGGCTCTCAGTGGTGGTCCTGGGTCTCCATCCAGGATGTGATCGGGGCTGTCCGCTTCGTGCTCGACCACGACGATCTGAGCGGACCGGTGAATGTCGTGTCGCCCGAGCCGGCTCGGTGCCGAGACTTTGCCCGCACCCTCGGGAGCGTGCTTGGTCGACCGTCATCGATGCCGCTGCCCGCGTTCGCGGCGCGGCTCGCCGTCGGCGAGATGGCAGACGCGCTGCTGCTGGCGTCCGCACGGGTCCGGCCGACGGCGCTCGAGGGGCACGGCTTTCGGTTCAGGGCGCCCGTCCTGGACGACGCCATACGACAGGCCCTCTCGTGAAACCCTCACCGTCTGCGCCGCCGGAAATCACGGCGCCGACTCGCCCATTGGCTCCGACGAAGGGGAGTTGAAGAATCGTGGCCTCAAACTCACAGAATGCGCGTCGCTGAGTCGGTACTCGACCTGATCGGCGAGACGCCGCTGCTGCGGCTCGGACAACTCGAGCCGCGGGACGGCGCCGAGCTGTGGGCCAAGCTGGAGTTCTTCAACCCGGGATTCTCAGTGAAAGACCGAATCGGGCTCGCGATGATCCGCCGCGCCGAACGCGAAGGAGTCCTGCAACCCGGCGACACGGTTGTCGAGGCCACCGCCGGCAACACGGGCATCGCGCTCGCACTGGTGGCACGGCAGCTCGGCTACCGGGCCATCCTCGTGGTGCCGGAAAGCTTCTCGGTCGAAAAGCAGATTCTGATGCGCGCCCTGGGGGGCAGGGTGGTCGTGACTCCGACCGAGGACGGAATCGCAGGCGCCCAACGGCGCGCCAAGGAGGTCTCCGAAGCGTGCTCCGGAACGGTGTATCTGGATCAGTTCGCGAACCCGGCCAACCCGGACGCCCACGCCGACTCCACGGGGCCCGAGGTCTTTCGCCAGACTGGCGGGCGGCTCGACGCGGTTGTCATCGGCTGCGGTTCCGGAGGCACCTTCTCCGGCGTCGTCCGATACCTCAAGCGGCGTATCCCAGACCTCCTCGCGGTGGCTGTTGAACCCGAAGGCTCGGTACTGGGCGGCGGACAGCCGGGTCCCCACGAGGTCGAGGGCATCGGCATGGACACCGTGCACGACACGGTGGATCTCGAACTCATCGACGAGGCGATGACCGTCAGCGACTCGGACGCGTTTCGATATGTCCGCAGATTGGCACACGAATGCGGCCTGTTGGTGGGTTCGTCTGCCGGCGCAGCGGTGCACGGATCCGTCGAGATCAGCCGTCGACTCGGCAGTGGTCGACGGGTGGTGACCGTGATCCCGGACGCGGCCGAGCGCTACCTGTCAAAGAACATCTTCGATCTCTTCGCGGAGGAGCCATGAAGATCGCCACCCTATGCGTCCACGCCGGACACCGGCCCGATGCGCTCACCGGCGCGGTGACGGTACCGATCTACGCGACGTCGACGTACGCGTACACGCGGTTTGGCGAGCATCGCGGCTGGGAGTACTCGCGCACGGCCAACCCGACCCGAACGGCCCTCGAACAGGCAATGGCAGCACTGGAGGGCGGCGCCGACGCGTGCGGGTTCGCGTCCGGCATGGCAGCCATCGACGCCGTCACGGACCTGCTGCAGTCGGGTGACCACATCGTCGCCGGCGACGATCTCTACGGCGGCACTCACCGTCTCTTCACATCCGTCACCGAGCGCCACGGAGTCGCGGTCACGTTTGTCGACGCCACCGATCCGGCAGCGTTTCGCGATGCGATCACTCGCCACACCCGCCTGGTATTCGTCGAGACCCCCACCAACCCGACCATGCGGCTGGTGGACCTCGCAGCGATCGCAGAGATCTCGCACGCGCACGATGCCCTGCTGGCGGTCGACAACACGTTCCTGACTCCCTTGCTCCAGCAGCCCCTCGACCTCGGGGCGGACCTGGTCGTCCACTCCACCACCAAGTACCTCAACGGGCATTCGGACGGGCTTGGCGGCGTCGTCGTCACCGGCGTTCCCGACCTCGGAGAGCGCCTGCACACCATTCAGAACACCGCCGGTGCCGTCATCGGTCCGTTCGATGCCTACCTGGTTCTGCGGGGCCTCAAGACCCTCGCCGCCCGGATGGCCGCCCACGAGTCCAACGCGGGACGACTTGCCGGGGTCCTGGCCGCGGCGCAGGGTGTGTCGGCCGTTCACTACCCGGGGCTCGCCACCCACCCTCAGCACCACCTGGCTCGTTCCCAGCAGCAGGGCTTCGGCGCGATGATCTCGTTCGACCTCGGCTCCGAAAGTCGGGCAGCTGCCTTCTGCGACGAAGTCCAGGTGTTCACGCTCGCCGAGTCGCTCGGTGGCGTGGAATCTCTCGTGTGCCACCCCGCCTCCATGACCCACGCGGCTGTCCCTGAGCACACACGTTGTCGCCTGGGGATCACCGACGGCCTGGTCAGACTGTCCGTCGGCATCGAAGATGTTGACGATCTTCGGGACGACATCGAGCAGGGCCTGCAGGCGGCTGCACGAGTGTCCTGACGCAGATCCTGTCTTTGCATGTCGGTGAGGTGTGGTCGCGTGCCCGTCTTCGTCTCCGTGTCCCAACAGGAGCTCTGGGTCCTCATCGCACGTTCGGAGACGGACACAGATACGGAGACGGAGACGGGGGATGAATTGCTTCCATGTAGAATGACCAGCACCGACCGCGACAGGAGGCACCCACGATGCGAGAGCTGCTGAGCAAACAGAACCTCGACTATCAGGACCGAGCCTGTGAAGTGGCCGAGAAGTACGTCCGACCCCGGGCCGCCGAGCTCGACCGCACCGGCGAGTACGGCTGGGACATTCTGGAAGCACTCAAGTCGTACGGGCTGACAGGGATCTGGATCCCCGAGGAGTACGGGGGTCATGGCTCCGGCGTGCTCGACATGTGCCTGGTGGTGGAACAGCTGTCACGGGCGTGCGGCGGGGTCGGAGTGGCTTACGCCGTCAACGCTCTGGGCTCGTTCCCGATCATTCTCGGAGGCACCGATGAACAGAAGCAGAGGTACCTTCAGGACATCGCCGCGGGGGAAAAGCTGATCGCCTTCGGGTTGTCGGAAAAGGCGTCGGGATCCGACGCCGGCAGTCTGCGCACCACGGCTCACCGCGACGGCGACGACTACGTCCTCAACGGCCACAAGAAGTGGAACACAAACGGTGGCGTGGCGTCGGCATTCACCATCTACGCCCTGACCGACCCCGAAAAGGGCATGCGGGGGATCTCCCCGTTCCTCGTCGACCGCGACACCCCTGGGTTCACCGTCGGCAAGCGCGAGGACACGTTGGGTATCCGCACGGTCCCCGTGAACGAGCTCGATTTCGAGGACTGTCGCATCCCCGACACACAGCTGCTCGGCGGCAAGGAGGGGGGCGGTTTCCGCAACGCCATGATGACCCTCGACCGCGCTCGGCCCGGCGTCGCCGCCCAGGCGCTCGGTCTGGCCCAGGGGGCGCTCGAGTGGTCCCTACGCTACACCTCGGACCGCCGCCAGTTCGGACAAGCGGTGATGACCCACCAGGCGATCCAGTTCATGCTCGCCGACATGGCCACCCAGGTGGAGGCCGCACGTCAGCTGGTCTATACGTCGGCCCGCGCGATCGATGCAGGAGTCAAGAACATCAACAAGATCGCCGCCATGGGCAAGGTCTTCGCGACCGACACGGCGATGAAGGTCACCACCGACGCGGTGCAGCTGTTCGGGGGGTACGGCTTCTGCCGCGACTATCCGATCGAGAAGTACATGCGCGACGCCAAGATAACCCAGATCTACGAGGGGACGAACCAGGTGCAACGACTGGTGATCGGGCGGGCGTTGACCCGCGAGCTCAAGGAGTACACCGACCACCTCGAGGTGAAGGTCGAGCATTTCCCGGAGTGGGAGGCGGATCACTAGCCCGTACTTCTCACCGGTTGTTGTCGCGAGGGCGCCGAGGTGCCGTGCCCGGTGGTGTTTTCGACTCGATGGGCGCGGAGTCGTACTTTACGGTACGTCGAGCACCCCGAGGGGAGAAAACGACTCTGGGTGGGGTGGATCGGCGGCCGCAGCAGGAGGCCGGTGAGAAGTGCGGGCTAACCCGCAGCTGTGTGCCCTCGCGACGGAAAGCCCATGAACTACTGCGGGCCGGGACGCCATCGGTCGGGTCCTCGTTACAGACCAGGCACCGGTACCACGACACCGGCTACCCCCGGCCCGCGAGGATCCGCAGCGGCGGCGAGCAGACCCCCGGGAAGTCGCTGAACCGCGTTGACCTTGGGCTGCTGTCCGGCGGTCGCCATCTCCTCGAGCGAGTGTCCCCGCTGCGTCAACACCCGCACCGTCTCGGGCGACAAGGAGTCGGGCTCGACCATGAGGATGTCCGGCCGCCACTGGTGGTGGACTCGCGGGCGGTCCACGGCGGCCTGAAGGTCGTCCCGGTCCACAACGACGTTGAGGAACACCTGGGCCGTGGAGGTGGGGATCTTCGAGCCTCCGCGTGCACCCAGCACGAGCAGCTCCTCGCCCCGCCAGGCAACGATCGGCGCCATGGACGACAGCATCCGCTTTCCGGCGCCCACCGCATTCGCTTCACCCTGCACGAGTCCGTACTCGTTCGGACGCCCGGGGGCGGCCGCGAAGTCGTCCATCTCGTTGTTGAGCAGGATTCCGACACCGGGGACGAGCAGGCCGCAGCCGAAGCGGCCGTTGAGGGTCGTCGTGAGGGCCACCGCGTTACCGGCGGCATCGATCACTGATAGATGCGTGGTCGCCGCTGCCTCGCGCAGGTCCTCTTCCGTCCACGGTCGCACCTTGTCCGACGATGTCGCACGGTGCAGTCGGATCTCTCGGGCGCGACGGTCGAGCCAGCTCGAGGCGAGCAGCTCCCACGCATCGGCCTGGGTCGTGCGCGGATCCCCGAGCCGGTAGCGATCCGCGAACGATCGCCGCCACACCTCGGCGAGCAGGTGGGCTCGATCCGCGCCGAAGCGCGGGAGCTCCGCCCAGCTCAGCCGTTCCAGCATGCCAAACGTCTGGCCGAGGATGATACCCCCGGACGACGGCAACGACATCGACGCACACTTCCAGCCGAACGCATCGAAGAGCACCGGCGATCGCCACACCGCGCGGTATGCCGCGAGATCTTCCGCGCGCAACACACCGCCGTAGCGGTGCGCCACCATTTCGATTGCCACTGCCGCAGCCCCCTGTGTGAGCGCCGACGGACCGTCATTCCTGTAATTGCGCAGGGTGGCTGCCAGTTGGGGCAATCGCATCACGGTTCCGGCGGCGGGCGGGCTGCCGCCCGGCAGCCACACGTCCGCGGTCTCCGGAAAGCGTCGCAGCAACTCGAGGCTTCCCGTGATCTCACGAGCCAGCCGCTCCGAGACAACGAAGCCGTCACCGGCCAGCCGCTCCGCCGGGGACACCACGCGCTGCCACGGCAGTCGACCGTAGCGTCCGTGGAGCTCGTACAGACCGACTGGAGAGCCCGGCACACCGGCCGCGAGGGGACCGACCCAGGACCGGTCTGGTACGGGCTCCCCGTCGCTTCCGAGGTACATGTCGCGGGACGCGGCCGCAGGGGCGGTCTCGCGGAAATCGAGCGTGTCGACCTCGGTGCCGAAGCGAACGACTGCGAAACCACCACCGCCGAGATTTCCTGCACCCGGATGGACGACGGCGAGCGCGAGCGCGGTTGCCACTGCGGCATCCACCGCATTCCCTCCGTCGAGGAGGATCTGAAGACCGACATCGGTCGCGGCCCGCTCGGCGCTCGCCACGGCGCCCCCGGAGCCGCGGACCGACTGCGGGTGCGCCCCCTGGACCGGGTCCGACCCAACCAGGATCGCGGTGATGGCGACTATCCCCGAGATGACACGAAAGCCGACAGAGACACGCATTGCTCGAGTCTACACCGCCCGCACGGGAACAAGACCTTTGCGATTTGCGTACTCTTCGATGAGGGAGGACGATGATGGCCCAGACGATCGATCGTGACGACCCGTCGAATCTCTGCGGAGACCCGGCGGCGACGATCCGTGCGACGGTCCAGGAGCTCGGAGCGCTCGACCGTGCGACGGCCAGTTTCTTGAACGCGCTCGCCTTCGTGTTGGTTCGTGTCGCTGATGCCGACCGGCACATCGACCAGCTCGAACGAAACACGATGGAGCTGCTCTTGGTGGAGCACGCGGGGCTGACCCGAGCTCAGGCGGTGCTGGTGGTGGAAATTGCGAAACACCGCACCCGGCTGGCTGATTGCGGCTGCTCGTACGGCATCAGTCGCGTTCTTCGGAGCGAACTCGAACCGGAGCGGCGTCAGAGGGTCCTCGACTGCCTGTACGCCGTGGCGGGTGCCGACGGTCGCACGACGGGACACGAGACGGAAGAGATCCGCCAGATTGCCCACGAGTTGGGCCTTGGCGTTGACGGCCTGGACGCCTGACCCCACGCAATCAGCTGCTCCGCGGGGCCCTGCAATTCCCTCGGTCCTTCGACGATCTTTCCCGTCTCCGTTTCCGTATCCGTCTCCGCCTCCGAACGCGCACTGAAGACCCAGCGGTTGCTTCGGATACGGAGACGGAGACGGGCACGGGTCCGAGCGCGCGTGAGTTCATCGGTACACCCTCCCAGGATCAGTTATCATCGAAGTCTTCCGAGCAGCGACTGCTGCCGTGTGGGGGGGAGATGACCTGGAACTACTCGAAGAAGACCACCGAGCTCTTCATGAATGCCGTACAGGGAGGGCCCGGCAGCCACCTGGGCGAAATCGAGGACGCCGACGGTCTTGGTGAGCACGGCTCGATCGCGTGTGGCGACGCCCTCCGCTTCACCTTCAAGGTCGACCGCCACCCGACCGACCCGACACAGGATGTGATCACCGAGGCGAGATACCTCACCTTCGGCTGCACGTCTGCGATCGCCGCCTCCGAGGCGTTGTGCGCGATCATCGAGGACGGCCGCTACACGCCGATTGAGGCCCTCAAGGTCACCAATCAGGACATCGTCCAGTACCTGGACGGGCTGCCCCAGCAGAAGATCCACTGCTCGGTAATGGGTGCAGAGGCACTCGAGGCAGCAGTCTTCAACTGGGCCCAGAAACGCGGGGTCGACCTCGCCGAGCTCGGCATCGACATCCGCCAAGAAGAGCAGGAGGAGGGGCGGCTGGTGTGCCAGTGCTTCGGGCTCACCGAGCCGTACCTCCTGCGCAAGATCGAGGAGCTCGAGCTCAAGACGATTCCGGACATCACCAACGCCGTCAAGGCCGGCGGCGCGTGCATGTCGTGCCACCACACTCCGGGTGGTCTCCAGGACCTGCTGACTCAGGTGTGGGGCACGCAACCGACATCCTTCAAGGAGCTCCCCGTACTGCCGATGGCCCGGGTCCCCGCAGTCGCTCCGCCGGCCGACATGTCTCCGTTCAGGTTTGCCAAGAAGGTCGAGCAGGTGTTGGACGAGTACGTTCGTCCCATGCTTCGCAAGGACGGCGGCGACCTCGAGCTGGTGGACATCAAGGACACGCTGGTGTACGTCCAGCTGATCGGCGCCTGTTCGGACTGCGTCGGAAGTGGCCGGACCATCAAGATGTTGGTCGAGCAAGCGCTGAAGGATCAGGTCGACGAACGAATTCGCGTCGTGGAAATGTAGAACCGAACACGGGGTCCGCGGTCCGGATACCGGGGACCGTGAACCGGGGTCTGGGGTGTGGGGCCTGGAGTCCGAAAAATGGTACAGTTAAGAGCTTGCGCGCGGGTGGTGGTCGCTGTCCCGGGTTGCCTGTCCCCGGACCTCAAGCGAATCATCCGGCCTGGGTGACCTCTCGGCATTCCACGTTTGACCGTTTCTTGGAGCGGACACGCTAGGATAGACAGCTGACGCCCGCTTTGGAGGTGCTGGTGGACATCATCTACATGGACAACAACGCCACCACGTGCGTCGCGCCGGAGGTGTTCGAGGCGATCACTCCCTACCTCACGTCGGAGTACTTCAACCCGAGCTCCATGTACGGATCTGCCACCGGCCCCGCGGACGCCATCACGCGGGCGCGCAAGACGGTTGCCAGCCTGCTCGGCAACGTCCACCCGGCGGAAATTCTGTTCACCTCCTGTGCGACCGAGAGCAACAATACCGCCGTGTTCGGAAGCATCGCGGCCAACGCTGAGCGGCGCCACATCGTCACGACCGCGGTGGAGCACCCGGCCATCGACACGGTCGCCAAGGATCTCAAACGGCGGGGCTTCGAGGTGGACTTCATCCCGGTCGACACCGAGGGACGTCTGGACATGGCAGATTTCGTGCGTGCCTTGCGTCCCGACACCCTGCTGGTGTCGGTGATGCACGCCAACAACGAGACGGGCGTCATCTTCCCCGTGGCCGAGATGGCACGGCTGACCAAGGAGACAGATCCCTCGATCGTGTTCCACACGGACGCCACCCAATCCGTCGGTAAGCTCCAGATCGACCTCCGCGAGACCCACGGGCACGTCGACCTGTTGTCATTCTCGGGGCACAAGCTGCACGCGCCCAAGGGCATCGGCGCACTCTTCATCCGCCGGGGCACCCCCTGCCGGCCCTACCTCCTCGGCGGCCACCAGGAGGACGGCCGCCGCGCCGGCACCGAGAACGTTGCCTACATCGTCGGGCTCGCCAGGGCGCTGGAACTCGCCATGGCAACGCGAGAAGAGGACGAAGGTCGGGTTCGGTTGATGCGGGACCGCCTGCAGCACGAGCTCGATGCTCGGATTCCCTACCTGCAGGTGAACGGCGGGGAGGCCGAGAGGTTGGGCAACACCCTCAACCTGTCGTGCCACTTCATCGAGGGCGAGGGGATCCTGTACCAGCTCTCCAACCACGGCATCTGCGCCTCTTCGGGCTCCGCCTGCACCTCGGGCTCCCTCGAGCCATCGCACGTACTGCGCGCCATGAAGGTCCCGTTCACCGCCATACACGGCTCCGTCAGGTTCAGCCTCAGCCGATACAACACAGACTCCGAGGTCGATCGCGTGATCGAGGTCTTCCCGACCATCGTCAGCAACCTGCGGAGGCTGTCGCCGTACTGGGATTCCGCCGGCAACCGGCCGCGGGCCGAGGCGATGCACATGCTCACCGAGAGAGACGCGAGTCACGTCTAGCCGATCCGCCCGACTCTCTGGAGCTACCCGCCGGCAAAACAAGTCCTCCAACCGCCCGCGACTTCGGGGTGGTATGCTGCGTCTTCGGCCGCCGGGGACATCGCAGACTCACAGGGGGGAAACGTCATGCACAACACACGGTGGAGCCTCTTAGTCGTGGGCATCCTGGCGGTGGCGGGCTTTGCGCCCTGCCAGCAGGCTGCCCCCTCTCCCGACGGACTCAACCCGCTGATCATGAAGGTCAACGGCGAGCCGGTGTACGCCGCCGAGGTCAGCCTCATCATGAGCACGATGGTTGGGCAACTCGAACAAAGCGGGTCGGATTTCGAGATCGAACAGGTCCTGCAGGCGGCAACCGACAGGGCCATCGAGCAGAAGCTACTCGCGCAAGAGGCACGGAGATTCGGCCTGAGTCCCGATGAGGAACGAGTGGCGCAGCAGATGGCGGCGGCGGATCAACGCGCCGGGGGCCGCGAGGCGCTCGCAGCGACGCTGGCCGCGGGCGGGTCCTCCCCGGAGCAGCTGGAGGACCTCTTCCGCGAGATCGAGGTCGGCCGTATCTGGTGGTTGATGAACGCACGGCCGACCGTGCAGGTGAGTGACGACGACGTGGTCGAGTTCTACAACTCCAATCCCGACATCTTCGTTGTTGACGAGCAGGTGCGAGCTCGGCACATCCTGTTCACGGTCGCCGAGGGAGCCGATGCCGGCGCCGACCGGCAAGCTCGGCAACGCGCCGAGCAGGCACGTGCTCGCGCGCTGGCCGGCGAGGACTTCGCCGAGCTCGCGCGCGAGCTTTCCGAGGGTCCCACCGCCCCCAACGGCGGCGACCTCGGATACTTCAGCAGGACCACCATGGCTCCGCCGGTTGCCGAGGCCGCGTTCACGCTGGATCCTGGTGAGATCTCCGACGTCGTCAAGTCGAGTTTCGGCTATCACGTCATCACGGTGGAAGATCACCGTCGTTCAGGGCGTATCCCGTTCGAAGAGGCTCAGGTCCAGGCGCGAACCATCCTCACCAACCAGAAGACGGCAGAGACGGTCGGCACCCTCCTCAGGACCCTGTACGACAACGCCGACATCGAACTCCTCGACTCGTCGGTCGCGGCGCCCTCAGGCGAGGAGGCGCCCTAGCCACGATCCGGGAGCTTGGGGGCGTGTGGGCTTGGGGGAATAGTGTTTGGAGAAGCCCTCACGCCCTCGGTGAGGGTTGGCGCCTTGAGTCCACCGTATCGGTTGCTCCGCTCAAGGTCGTCGTCACCTTCACGTCGGAGTGGAGCGTCCGGTGGACCGGGCAACGGTCGGCGATCTCCAACAGACGGCGACGCTGATCTTCATCGAGCGGTCCGTCGACCGTGATCTCGCGCAAGAAGTGGTCGATCCGAGACCGCGGGCTGTCAGGGTTTGCGCAGTCTTCGCAGTGGATCTTGCTGTGCTCGAGGCGAGCCTCGACCCCCTGAAGCGGCCATTCCTTGCGGTCGGCATACATCCTCAGCGTCATCGTCGTGCACGCACCGAGGGCCGCCGCCAACAGCTCGTAGGGGCTCGGTCCGGTGTCGGTGCCGCCCAATGACACCGGCTCGTCAGCGACGCACGCCTGACCGTTCGCCAGAACCTCGGTACGGTAGCCGGTAGCGCCGGTTCGGGCGATGACACAATTGTCTCCCGGGTCCCTCTGTTCGCTCTCTCCCTGCCGCACACCGACGTACTTCTGCGCCCAGCTCGCGATCACCGAGGCAGCGTACCGTGCGTCGTTCGGATCGCTGAGCAGATGATCCGCACGGTCGAGTGATACGAAGCTCTTGGGGTGCCTGGCCGCGACGAAGATCTCGGTGGCGTTGTCGATTCCGACCACGTTGTCGATCGGAGAGTGGAGAATGAGCAGCGCCTTCCTCAGATCGGCGACGCTGTCCCTCATGGAATCCTCGGCAAGGTCGTCCAGGAACTGCTTCTTGATGTGGAACGTACGTCCAGCGATCGTCACCTCGGCCTCGCCGTGGCGCTCGATCTCGTCGCGTCGCGCGTCGATCGCCCGCAAAACGTGCCGCGGCGAACTCGGCGCGGCGATCGTGACCACCGCCCGAGCAGTCGCGACGCGAGCCGCGGCCTTGAGCACGGCCGCACCGCCAAGCGAGTGTCCTATCAGAATCGCAGGACCCTCCATGGTCTCGGACATGAAATCGGCCGCTGCCACCAGATCATCCACGTTCGACGAGAAGTTGGTGTCGGCGAAATCGCCCTCGCTCTCACCCAGACCGGTGAAGTCGAAGCGCAGCACGGCAATCCCCTCGGCGGCCAGCGCCCGGCTGATGGCGCTCACCGCCTTGTAGTCTTTCGAGCACGTGAAACAGTGGGCGAACAGCGCGTACGCGACCGGATGGTCGTCCAGCGGTAGATTCAGCAGGGCCGCCAATCGCTGCCCGTGGGCGTTTTCGAACCGGATCCTCCTGGCGTGCATCGTACCCTCCGTGACGTTTCCACGGCATGGTAGCTCGGACTCCACTCTTCAGTGGAACCGGGGTCGCCGTCATTCGTGCTCGTCCTCGAGCGCCAGCTCTTGAAAGTCCAAAGACACCGAGTTGACGCAGTAGCGCAAGCCGGTCGGCTCCGGCCCGTCGGGAAACACGTGCCCCAGATGGGCGCCGCAGCGACTGCAATGCACCTCGGTCCGAACCATCCACAACTTGCGGTCCTCTTCAGTACCCACATTCGCCTCGTGAACCGGCCCCGAGAAGCTCGGCCAGCCGGTGCCCGAGTCGAACTTCGCACTCGACACGAAAAGGTCGTTGCCACACGCCACACAGCGGTACACGCCCTCCTGCTTCGTGTCCCAGTAGCGCCCGGTGAACGCGCGCTCGGTGCCCTGCTCGCGGACCACCCGAAACTGCTCCGGGGTGAGCCGATTGCGCCACTCGCGATCACTCCTCTTCACACGCTCGGCGGTCACGAGGCGTCCGTCCTCGACGGAGTACACCTGGAATTTGGACGTCATCTGAGATGCCCCCTCTCCTTCATCCGTATTCTCGCTGGCGGCCAGCACACTCGCAATCACAGTCAACGCGACGAACCCGAGCACTGTCTTTGTCCTTCTCTTCACGACTGCCTCCCTTTCGACCTCACTGACCAGAAATATGCCGTCCCAGTCCCTTCGGTTTCGCGATCGCTTCGGTACTCACCGCCAGTGCTATCATGCTCGCCGTGTCACCCGACATGGGTCCAACGAATACGCGCCGGTTCCGGCCGAAAGGGGTCTTCCATGTCCGAACCCATCTCCTTTTTCGCCCAGGTCAACCGCAACTTCGACAAGGCGGCTGCCCACACCGAACATGGACCGGGCATTCTCCACCAGATCAAACAGATCAACAGCGTCATCCACCTCACCTTTCCCATCAAGCGGGATGACGGCTCGATCCAGGTGATCCACGGCTGGCGCGCCGAGCACAGCCAGCACAAGCTGCCCACCAAGGGCGGAATCCGCTATGCGGACGAGGTGAACGAGGACGAGGTGATGGCCCTCGCCGCGCTGATGACCTACAAGTGCGCGATCGTCAATGTGCCATTCGGCGGCGCCAAGGGCGGCGTCAAGATCAACGCCCGGGATTACTCCGCCGCGGAGCTGGAACGGATAACTCGCAGATTCACCTTCGAGCTGTTCAAGAAGAACTTCATCGGACCCAGTCTCGACGTGCCGGCGCCCGATTTTGCAACCAGCTCGAGGGAGATGGCGTGGATCGCGGACACCTACGCCACCTTGGCTCCGCACGACATCAACGCGCTCGGCTGCGTGACTGCCAAACCGGTGAACGAGGGAGGCATCAACGGCCGGGTCGAGGCGACCGGTCGAGGTGTGTTCTTCGGCCTGCGCGAGGTGTGCGGCATCGCCGAAGACATGCGCGACATCAGACTCGAACCCGGTCTTCAAGGCAAGCGCGTCATCGTGCAGGGTCTCGGAAACGTGGGCTATCACGCCGCCAAGTTCATGCAGGAAGACGGGGACTCCGTCATCGTGGGTGCCGTCGAGTATGAAGGTGCGATCTCGAAACCGGACGGCATCGACGTCGAGGCGCTCATGGAGCATCGGCGCGAAACCGGCTCCGTCCTCGATTTTCCGGGGGCTGAGAACCTCGCCGACCGCGACCTGGGACTCGAACTGGACTGCGACATATTGATTCCTGCGGCGCTCGAGAACGCCATCACGATGGAGAACGCCCCGCGCATCAAGGCCAAGATCGTGGCCGAGGCAGCGAACGGTCCGACCAGCTCCGAGGCGAGCGATCACCTGTTCGAGCGCGGCGTCATGGTTCTCCCGGACGCGTACATCAATGCCGGCGGCGTCACGGTGTCGTACTTCGAGTGGCTCAAGAACCTCGAGCACGTGCGGTTCGGCCGGATGGAGAAGAGATTCGAAGAGTCGTCCGCTCGCCAACTCCTCACCGCCATCGAGAGCGCCACCGGCCGCACCTTCACCGAGCAGGAGATTTCGGATTACGCGAAGGGCGCTGACGAGATCGACCTCGTCAACTCCGGGCTCGAAGAGACGATGATCGAGAGCTATCACGGCATCCGCACCATCGCGAAGCGACTCGACGAAGCCGTCGATCTTCGCACCGCGTCAATGATCGACGCGATCGACAAGATCGGGCTGGCCTACAGCGACCGCGGGATCTTCCCGTGAGAGGGTCCCCGGCGCCGCTCGCGGGCACGGAGACGTAGGCGGATACGGATACGGGGCCTGCGTATCGCTCAGCGGGGCAGGCCGGCTCCGCGCTACTCCAACTCGAGCACGAATGGGATCCTGATGTCGCTCTCCTCGAAGTCCACTCCGAACACCCACCGCCCGGGCTGAACACCCCCCGGAACGTCGAAAAACAGCTTGCCCTGGCAAGCGCGATAATCGTTCACCGAAACCTGGTCGAAGGCGACGCCCTCGGTGGGACTGACGAACAGCTGGACCGGGCACGCCTCGCGTTGCGCGGGCCAGTAATCCATCGGGTCACGTATGACGTTGGCCTGGGTGATCTTGTTGCGCATGGAGCCGTACGCCTCGTTGAACTCCTTCTGGGTTGCGCAGGGGATCCTCGTGCCGTCGGGTGTGCGCACGAAGATGTTCTCGCGTTTCATGGTCGCGGTTTGACCGACCGGCGCCGACAGCGCGACCTCCAGCAGGAGCCACTCATCACCCAGGTTCGACGCGGCGAACTTATAGCCGAGGATGAACTCGACCTCGGGCGCCTTTTCGCGCAGTAAGTACTTCCCGAGGCGTTCGACACCCGGCGTTTCGGTGGGTACCGCGCTCGAACAGCCGACGACCGCCACGATAGCAAGTCCGACCACGGCGTATACGAGATGACGTCTTGGATTCCCTGAGATCTTCATCAATCCTCCCTTTCTCGTTGGGACACTAATGCAAGTCGGATACCAGGGCTGAGTGGCTTTGCCACGGCCGGCCACGACTCGGGGTGTCCACCGGAGAATACACCGGTTTGGACAATTCTGGATTGAACCCCACACCCGGTCACCGAGAGAGGTCGTACTCGGTATCAAATCCCGCCCCGATGGTACGAACGGGTGGAGTCGACTCGGACGGTGGAACGCTCATGATTGCAGCCATTTGCCCACTGAGTCGCGGGGAGATTCGAAATCTTGGGTACGACACGACTCGACCGACTGCGGCGCCAGCTCCTTCGGGGAGCGGTCGAGGAGAACCTCGACACGATCAATGGACGGCCGTCGGGCTCGACACGTAAGCTCCGCCGGCGCCGGATCGACCGGCTCTACCGTGCGGTCCTAGCCTGCGGCGTGCTCATCGCCGCCGCAGCGTCGGTGGCGGGGCTCGTGTGGGACGAGGGCGGCCTCGTGATCTCGGATCCCCCCGCTGATCCGTTGCCGTACGGACCGCCACGGCGCACGATCGAGGTGTCCCCACGCTCGCCCGAGATCGACGAAATCTTCGAGCGCCTCGGGGTGTCCGAGCCGCAACCTCTGGTGCCCGCCGTGATCCCGGTCCGGGTGGGGCGAGTCGCACTGGACCCCGGCCACGGTGGTGTCGACGGTGGCGCTTCTCTCGGGTACGGGTTGCTGGAAAAGGACCTCACCAAGGACATCGCCAATCGGCTCGCCCGGTTGTTGAGGGCTGTGTCATGGGAGGTGGTGCTGACCCGAAGTGATGACGAGAGCATACCGCCTCGTCGACGCGCTGAGATCGCCAACGAGGCGCGTGCGGATCTCTTCCTGTCGATCCATGTCAACTGGCTCCCTGACCGCACCGCTAGGGGATTCGAGACCTACTATCTGGGTCCGACCGACGACCCGTTTCTCAGGCGACTCGCCTCGCTCGAGAACCGGGACTCGGGGTTCGCACTCTCCGACTATCGTGAGCTGCTCGAGGGGATCTACGCCGACGTTCGACAGGACCAGTCCCGCCTTCTGGCCGCCCGAATACAGCAGACGCTGTTCGAAACCCTGCGTGAGGAGAACCCCGAAATCGTCGATCGTGGGACGATGACCGCACCGTTTGCCGTCCTGGTGACGACCGACATGCCGGCCGTTCTCGTCGAGGTGGCGTGCCTGTCCAACGATCGAGAGGCACGATTGCTCTCGCTCCCCAGATACCGCCAACGAATCGCGGAGGCGTTATTCTCTGGGGTAGTCGTGTACGCGAGAGACGTCGCGTCCCTCGATGTCGACAACGAGAAAGGAACCAACGATGACCAAGGAACATGACGAGACCTTCGTAGGCATCGACCTGGGGACGTCCCGGTCGTCGATCGCCACATCTGACGGGCACCGTGAAATGGTCGAGAGCTACGTCGGCTGGCCGGTCGACATGGTGGCGCGCAAGCTCCTCAAGAGACCGGTCCTGGTGGGCGCGGAAGCGATCGAGAACCGCACGATGCTCGACATTCACCGCCCCCTTGAACGAGGTCTGCTGAAGGAGGGCTCGGATCGAGACCGACTGGCGGTGCGTCAACTCATCGACCACTTGTTGCGTACGGCTGGCATCGACCCGGACCGCAAGAGCGGACCCAGCGTCCGCGCCGTGGTCGGGGTCCCGGCCGAGGCCCTTCGCGTCAACCGGCAGCATCTTCGTGAGTCCATGCGAGGGTTCGTCGACAATCTGATGATCGTGTCGGAGCCGTTCGCGGTCGCCTACGGTCTGGAGATGCTCCTGCACGCGATGGTGATCGATATCGGCGCCGGGACAACCGATTTCTGCGTGATGAACGGTCATTACCCGACGGAGGAGGAGCAGCGGACGTTGCCCAACGCCGGAGACTGGATCGACGAACAACTCCACAAGCTGCTCAGCGAGCGCCATGATGGGCTCAGCGTGTCGATGCACACCGTGCGTGATTGGAAGGAGAAGTGGAGCTTCGTGGGCAAGGCGGCGAGCGCGGTCAAGGTCACCGTCCCGATCGCGGGCAAGCCCACCAGTCTCGACATCACCGCCGAGATGAAGGCGGCGTGCGAGGCTGTGGTGCCGCCCATTGCCGAGACCATGATCGACCTGATCGCTGCCGCCGAGTCGGAGTACCAGGAGAAAGTGCGAAACAACATCGTCCTGGCCGGAGGCAGCTCCACCATCCCGGGGCTTGCCGACAGTCTGGCAAACGCGCTCAAAGGCTACGGCGGCGGCAAGATCAAGGTCGCGAAGGACCCGATATTCATCGGTTCGAACGGCGCCCTCGCACTGGCGATGGACGCACCCAAGGCCGACTGGGAAAAGCTCCCCGCTTAGAGCGACGGATGTTCTCGGCCAGAGTCTCCGGGCCCACCACCTCGGTGCTGGTCGCACTGCTCACGGCGGTTGTTCCTCGATCGCTGTCGGCGGCCGAGCCCGTCGGCCAGCTCACCGTGCACCCGGGCGGAGTTGTTCGCTGGCACGGTAGCGGTAGCTGGACATGCGGGCTCGACGGCGAGGAATGGCCTGCGATCGATGACACGTGCTGGTACCCGATCGACATCCTGGCTGATGAGGGGCCGCTCACCCTGCGCCGCACCAGAGGCGACGCCACCGAGCGGACAACCGTCCATGTCGGGCCGTACCCCTACCCCGAACAGATGCTCACCGTGGACCCTGAGATGGTCCGTCCGCCCGAGACCCAGCTCGAGCGGATCCGGCTCGAGACGGAACGTGTGGGGGCTCTGTGGAACCGCCCCGGACCGGCGAGATTCACCTTGCCGCTCGCCCCACCGTTGAGGCCTCTGCCGGAGGCCCGCAGCTTCGGATCCCGACGCATCCTCAACGACGAACCCCGCAGTCCCCACTCGGGGGTCGACTTTTCCGGTGCGACCGGCACGCCGGTCTTCGCCGTTGCCGATGGCCTCGTCGTGCTCGCAGACGAGCACTACTTCGCCGGCAAGAGCATCTACATCGACCACGGAGACCAGCTGGTCTCGATGTACTTCCACCTTTCCGAGATTTCGGTCTCCGAGGGCGATGCGGTCCTCTCCGGCACCTCGATCGGGGCCGTCGGAGCCACCGGCCGAGTCACCGGGACGCACCTCCACTTCGGACTTCGATGGCACGGCTCGCGCATCGATCCCCGCGTCCTGCTCGGACCTTCCTCGAAGATCACAACGATCGGCGAGTAGGGAGTGGCGTGAGGGGGTGAGGGGCACCCCGCCCTCCAGCTCTTCGTCTTCGTCTTCGTCTTCATCGAACCCCACCCACCCGTCGCTAGTCGCTGGTCGCTGGACCACCCACCCGGTTAGCTCTTCGTCTTCCTCTTTGTCATCGCGCCACGCGACCCAGTCCGGTATCGCGGCGCTCTCGGACCCTCGACGCGCCCTCTCCCCGACGCGCTCCCCGCGGGAGCCCGGCAGTGACGTTTCGAGGCCTGAGCTCCGGACGATATTTCTCGACGATCGAGGGCCTCGAAACTTCATGCCCGGCACGCCCGCACGACGCCCTGTCGTCAGCCTGCCGCTCTCATCGACCATCTGACACCCGAGGCAGCCTGCACCACACGGTCAGGCGGTCGAAGGCCGCCAACGCCAGTACGTTCCATTCCTTCTCGTTGTCTCCGTTCCTCATTGGTCAGCCTGGAGGGGCGGGGGATCCAGCATCAAGTATCCAGCATCCAGCATCGGCTTGGGTGGGCGGGGGTCTATCGACGAGCGACCAGCGACTGGAGGGAGGGGGGCCCGGTCCCCGATTGTATGTGCATGGCGCCCTCCCTCGGGAGCAGCTATGCTATTCGCGGACATCGTTCGCCAGCAGGAATCGCCTGACGCGTCGGGCTCCTGATCTCGGAATCCACAACCGGAGGTACGCATGGCAAAACCCAGGTACTACTTCACCGGCGAGAGCCAGAAGGCCGATCTCGACTTCGCCAACCTCGGATTCGACTACATTCGCTGTCCCTACCGGTTCGAGGCGGTGTACGAGCACGGCGTGTGGCGGGTGCGTGGTCTCCTGGAGGACAGCGCCATGAACCTCCCCGAGGGCAGCCAGTGCCTCCACTACGGGCAGCAGCTCTTCGAGGGCATGAAGGTCTACACGGGGGCCGACGGCAAGGTGTACGCATTCCGGCCCTACGACAACGCGCGCCGTATGACCGAGGGAGCCCGGTATCTGAAAGGGCCCGAGGTCCCCGAGGAACTCTTCGTCCGGGGTGTCGAAGAGGTCGCAGCGGCGAACCTCCCGTTCATCCCACCGCACGGCAGCGGTGCCTCCCTCTACCTTCGCCCGTTTTACCTCGGCGTCGACGACAACGTCGGCGTCAAACCGGCCCGCCGCTACATCTTCCGTGTCTTCGTGACCCCGGTCGGACCTTACTTCAAGGGAGGATTTGGTCCCGATCAGGGCAAGTCGTTCATGGTGACGAGCTTTGACAGGGCGGCGCCGCACGGCACCGGGCACGTCAAGGCCGGAGGCAACTACGCCTCCTCGTTCCACCCATGCTTCGAGGCCAAGAAGAAGGGCTTCGACGAGGCGCTGTACCTCGACCCGGCCGAGCACAAGTACATCGACGAGATCGGCGCGGCCAACTTCCTCGCCCTCAAAGGCGACACGCTGATCACACCCGACTCACACAGCGTACTGCCCTCGTTGACCAGGATTTCCTTGCTCGAGATCGCGAGCCAGCTGCTCGGTTGGTCGACGGAAGAGCGTCAGATTCCGCTCGAAGAGCTCGACGAAGTCGACGCGACCGCGTGCTGCGGAACTGCCGCGATTCTTACCTGGATTCGCAGGATCGTCGACGGCGACAGGGAGTGGACCTTCGAGTTCGACGACCGCTGGCAGAAGCTGCACGACTCGCTGGTCGGTATCCAGACCGGGGCCACGGACGATCCTTTCGGCTGGCGCCACGAAATCCCGGTGGACTGATTCGCGAACTTCGATCCTCTAGGGGCCTCACTCGCGCCGGGAGAGCGCGCGTTTCCCTCTTCGTCCACGTCTTCGTCTTCGTCATCGCGCCACGCGACCCAGTCCGGTATCGGGGCGCTCTCGGATCTTCGACGCGCCCTCTCCTCGACGCGCTCCCGGCGGGAGCCCCGGTGCGCTGCGACTACTCGATCGGTGAGACCAGAGTAGCTTCGGCGCGCCCGCTCCCCAGCGCGCTCCACGAGGGTGCCCCCCTTGACAATGTTGGGACCCAGGGGATCGCATCACACCGGTGACCGTGCTGCCAACATTTTCAAAAACGGCACCCCGCAGAACGCGCGGCCATTGGTCTGCCGTTCACATCGACCATCTGACACCCGAGGCAGCCTGTACTACACGGTCCGGCGGTCGACGGCCGCCGACGCCAGCGCCTCCCATTCCATCACTGTGCCTCTGTGTCTCTGTGGTTCCTTTCGGCGGGGGGGTGCTCCCTGTTCCCTGTTCCCTGCATCGGGCGGGAGGGGGATCTGTATCATCTGTGGGCAGTGTTCTCCCATCTGCGGTGATCTGTGTTATCTGCGGTTTTTCTTCCGGCCGGTCGGGGGCTCCGTTCCTCTGTGCCTCTGTGGTTTCATCGGGTGGGTGGGCGGATCTCGCATCTCGGAACTCGCATCCGGGCGGGCGGTGGATCTTGCATCGTGCATCTGGGCGGTTGGCAGGGAGGGTGCATCTTGTATCGGGGTGGGTGGCCGGGTGGGCGTCAGAACGGCCACCACCGCCGCCGACGCGGCAGCGGTTCAGGGACCCCTCCACTCCGTACGGCCTCGAGCGCGCGGCGTCGCTCCTCGGCGACCCGCTCCACTAGCAGGCAGTCAGCCGCCTCGAGTCGCTCGAGAAGCTCGGGAGCAGAGTTCAACACCACCACGTCGAGGTACGCATCGTCGGGCAACGCCCGCGCAACGGCCTCGGACACCAGGTTGAGCGCGAACCTGAGTGATCCCAGGGCTTCCGGCACGAGCCACGCGAACAGTACCGACTCTGGAGCGCTCTGCCGCCCCTCGACCAACACGTCCGCCAGGTAGGCGAATGCGACGTCCGGGCAATTGCCGATCTCGGTCTCGAGCGCCCGCAGCACGGCGCGATCGAACTCCTGACGACGGGGCCCGATGTGCAGCTCGGCATCGCCCGTGTCGCTGACCATCTTTCGATAGTATCGAAGATCCCCATCCCACGGTATCCCTCGTCACGGCCAGGCGTGCCTGGCGACGGTCTCCCGACCGCTCCAAGGGGACTCTGATAGCATGATCACATGCTCGAAGCAGCCACCCCACTGGTTGGAAAGCTGCTGATCGCCATGCCGACGCTGGCAGATCCGAACTTCTGGCACACGGTCGTGCTGGTCGGAGTGCACTCGACCGACGAGGGGGCGTTCGGCCTGGTCATCAATCGTCCGCTGGAGGTGGAGCTGGCGGACATCCTGGACGAGCTGGGAGAGAAAGTTCCCCAATCCCGGTTCCCGCAGGTGCTGGCGGGCGGGCCCGTGGAACCGAATCACGGGTTCGTGATCTACGAAAAGGGTGACATCGAGCTGGACGAGACCGCCCTGCACGTCAACGGTGACGTCACCGTTTCGGGCAGCACCGAGACGCTCGCCAACCTCGCTCGCGGCGATATCGAGAGTCGCTACTACCTGCTCCTCGGGTACTCGGGGTGGTACCCCGGCCAGTTGGAGCGTGAGATCGAGGACAACTCCTGGCTGGTCGCCCCGTTCGACACCTCGATCCTGTTCGACACACCGCTCGAGGAGCGGTGGACCGCCGCGCTGCGCACGATCGGTGTCGACCCCGGCACCCTGGTGGACGTCGGTACCGGCGACCCGAGCTAACGCTGTCGCTGGTCGCTCGTAACTGGTCGCTGGGCCACTCGTCCGCTCGTCGCTGGTAGCTGGTTGCCAAAGGTTGGACCACCCACCCACCCCGGATTCGTCGAACAGTCGGGGTGTGGATTCAACCTTTGGCAACCAGCTACCAGCGACCAGCGACGCTCCGGGCGATGGAAGTGGCCACGGGAAAGAAGAGGGCTCGACGGCGAAGACCAAGGGCGGGTTGGCGACGTAAAAAGCCCGGCAACGGTGAGCCGGGCGTGATATGAAGTTGGGAGGGTCCGTTCAGCTAGTCAGGTAGGATGATACTGAAAGGAAGTATCTGGCTGGCCTTTAAAGGTTGGCCTTTGTTGGTAGGCTCAAGGTGGAAAGCCTTCTCGGATCCCTCCCGTTTTCAAATTCGTACATCGAGTATAACACACTTGAGAGATGTCATCTCCTCATTGTGAAAGTTCACCCACAGGCGCTCATCGAACACTCACAAAACGTCAGTTCTTGTCGATGTTCTCGAGAGAGACAGCTATCTTTTTCAGCTCGCCCGGACCGATCTCGAATTCGATCCTTCGGCTGACGAAGCCGGGGGCTCGGACCTCGACCACGTGCGATCCCTCGGGAATGGCCACTGGCCCCACCATGAGCGCGAGCTCCGCGCCGGTGGCCAGGAGCACTCCGTCGAGGTCAACGGAGGCCGTCTCCGGCTGCACCTCGACGACCAGAGAACTGGTCCTTGGCTGTTGGGCGCTCGTCGGTGACGACGGGCGACCAAGATCGGGACGCAGCTCAAGATCGGGCCCGCCCGAGCGATCACCACCATGTTGCGGTGGGCTGACTCCTACCGGATGGAACACACTCTCGCTGGGAACACCCTTGCCCGGTGGATCACCCCTCCTCTCCTTCGCCGTCTCCTTCGACCGCGTCATTCGGTGGCGAATATCGAACCGGCAGCCCGGCCTCGCCTCGAGATCGAATTTCTCGGACCGGTATCCCCCCATGCGAGCCTCGAGTCGGTACCGCCCCGGAGCGAGGAACAGATACCCCTTCTTGCCGTTGAAGTAGCGCGCTCGTCCGATGAATCTGCCGTCGAGGTGCAGCTGCACATCTTTTGGCCGAAAGTCGGTGCGCACGACCGCCAGCTGGGGTGCAGTGAGTGTCGGCGGGAGCTCACCGCCGACGACCGGCCAGGTCGTCGCCACCGGGGTACACGGAATCGAGATGGCATCGCTCGGAATACCCGGCGACGGGTCCCCCTCGTGGTCCGTGTCGGTCGAGGCTGCCGGTGGAGGGAACTCCGCGTCATCCAAGGGCGGCGCCGCACCGATCGTCATGCACGACAGCGCCACAGCGAGCGGAACGAGGGCGTTGACTCGGAGGGTGCGACGGCATCGCATACTCCACCTCCCGCCCTCACTCCTGCAATCCTTCTGCCAGCCCTCTCAAATAGCACAGATCAACGAATCTTTGGTAGACCTGATGGGGAAGTGTGACCCGAATCGAATCCGACGCTGTGATCATCGCGCCCAGCACGCGCTCTTGGGCACCGGCGAGGGCCGGTGTCGTCGAGAGACGAGCCACGCCGAGGAACTCCGCCAGCTCCGGATGGAGCCGCGAAAAGATGGCGGCCGACCGTCCCGACGTCCTCTGACGGCGACAGAACGTCCAAGGCTGGATACGGTGGTGGTGCAGGACCCTCGCCCGGGGCTGGTAGTGGAGGCGCATTCCATCCGTGCAGGCCCGGTACGCGAACTCGATGTCCTCCCATGCCGCGGCCGGGAAGTCCTCTCGAAATCCTCCCCGGTCGACCAGCTCCCGGCGCGGCAGGGAAATATTCGACGTGTAGAAGAACTTGAACGGCACGCCGTGGGGATGCTCGATGAGCTGATACCCGAACTGCGCCCCGAACTCGTTGATGAAGCGCAGAAACGGTGTGTCGTGTTCGGTCGGGAACGACGTATAGCCGACCACGGCCATCGGTCCCTCGCGGGCAAACAGTCGATGTTCCTCGAGATGTGCGGCAAGCCAGCCCGGCTGGGGCACGGTGTCGTCCCCGAGGAACAGCACCACGTCGCCCGTGGCCTCCCGGGCGCCGAGGTTGCGCGCGCGCGCCGGACCCGAGTTCTCCTGATGGAGTGATCTGAGGGCCCCGGCGCTTGCCTGGCTTCGGAGCCAGCTCGAGGTGCCGTCGGTCGAACCGTCGTCCACCACCAGAAGTTCCGGTACGGCGTCCTCCGGACCGACCTGCGCCGATACCGCCGCGACCACTCGGCGCAGCTCGGCCAGTCGATTGAAGGTCGGGATCACGACGCTCGCGGAAGGGTAGGTCGAGCCCATGGCGCACCCTGTCACGGAACACGCGGACAGATCGTCGGCAGGACCTCGAGGCCGATCACGGTCAATCCGCGACCGTGCGCGGGATGTCCGGCGACAGCCGCGCGAGGAACTCATAGTTGATGGTGTCGCTCAGCTCCGCAAGCTCCTCCACGGCCACCTCGATACCTCCCTGGCGGCCAATCAACACCACGTCGTCTCCCACTCGCACATCTGGCACGTCGGTGACATCGACCATGGAGACATTCATGCAGACTCGTCCCACGACCGGGGCAAAACGCCCGCGTATAATCACCCGGGAGCGATTCCCGAGACAGCGCCCGTACCCATCGGCATAACCCACTGGAAGCACGGCCAACCTGGTCGTCCGAAGGGCCGTCCACGTTCGTCCGTAACCCACGGTTTCACCTTTCTCGACCCGCTGAATCTGACCGACAACGGTGTGCCAGCTGAGCACCGGTTCGAGGCGTAATCCGTCGCGACCATGGTCGAGGATCCAGGTCAACTCGGTTTCACGCGACGGCCAGTGACCGTACATCGAAATTCCGACGCGGGCAAGTGTGAAATCCGTTTCGGGAAACAGCAGGGCAGCCGCAGAACACGCCGCGTGAATGTACGGCGGCCTGGAATTCAGGGCGCGCCTCGTCGTATCCACGACGTCGTGGAATAGGTCCAGTTGATGGCGCGCGAACTCGTGGTTCAGCGTATCCTCAATATTCGCGAAATGGGTCGCCACACCGACAACTTCCAGGCCCTCCGAACCCGCCAGTTCGCACGCACGCCTCACCTCATCGGCCGAGAATCCCTGGCGTTTGGCGCCCGTGTCGACCTTGAGATGAACGGGCAGCGAAACGCCGCGCTCCCTCCGATACTCGCCGAGCGATCGCAGCACTTCCTCAGTCGAAACGAACACGTGAATGTCCGCGTCAAGGTCGTGAAGATCCTGCTCCGAGATGTATCCCATGACCAGCAATGGCGCCTTGACTCCCATCTCCCGGATGCGCCTCGCTTCGGTCGCGCTGTGAACCGCGAGCCAGTCGGCCGTCTTCTCGGCCAACGGCGCGATCTGCTCCATTCCATGACCGTACGCGTTCGCCTTCACGACCGCCGCGAGCAGCGTGCCGCGGTCCAACAGGTCGCGAAACAGCCGCAGGTTGTGCTCTAGCGCCGCTGCGCTGATGTCGATGCGCTGAGCCAATCCGACTCCATCTCGGTCCATTACTTGCAGTGTATCGCGATCGCATTGCAGGCGCTATCCATCTCCAACCCGTGGACCGTAGAACGCGCAATTAACCACTCCTGAAATCGCGGTGAGTGATCCGATCTCAAACAGTTGGAGCGCGAATTTTCAGGCGTTAGGACACTCCGAATCAGACTCATCAATTCAGATTTGGATCGATGGGTGAGGCGAAATTACCTTGCAGCCGCACGCGTTTCCTCATGGAAACGAACTTTCGAGGAAAACACCAGAGAATCACAATCGACGGAGCAGTTTTGACGAATTCGTGCAAACATACGACAAAAATATCTACTTGACGGTTGAGTGTTTTTTGTCTATTCTGGCGGTAATCGTCGGGAGGTGGATCATGGCGTTTGAAAGATACGTGCCGCCGCGGACCGCAGGTGCACGGCCCAGGGCGACGATTCGCCCGAGCGGACTCATTTCATTTGACGCGACTTCGGTCGAGGTATTCGATCTCGACAAAGCAACTCATGCGGTGCTTTTCTTCGACAAAACCCGCAAGTTGCTAGGCATCCATACGACCAGCAATCAGAAGGAGTCGGGCGCATTCAAGTTGTCACGAAGGCGGCGGTCGGTCAGCCTCAAAGCGCCGCAGTTTTTTTCGCAATACGGCCTGACAATTGACGAGGCGCAGCGCTTCGATGTGTCCGAGGACAAGGCTAACAAGATGTTGACCATCAATGTGAAAAACGTCCAGCGGCGCCGTGGACGACGCCCGCGGAAGGCCTGATATCTCGCCGATTCACGTCCTCCCGATCGGTGTGTCGCACACCGGCAGACAGCCTCATCGTCACGTCGATGTCAAGGGTTCGCCGACCCGACGTCAGGCTCCATATCCCCAGTCCGGCGTGACCGCGAACAGATGACGGAAGTTGTTCGATGTCGCCGCCGCGACCGCCTCGACAGGCTCCCCCAGTTCCTGCGCCGCGCGACTCCCCGTCTCAACCACGTAACGCGGCTCGTTTCTCCGCCCACGGTGCGGTACTGGTGCCAGGTACGGGCTGTCCGTCTCCACCAACAGGTGATCCAGGTCGACCGCCACGACCATCGAGCGAATGTTGTCCGCCGCCTTGAACGTCACCATCCCCGAGATCCCTACCATCAGCCCGAGTTCG
>JBFELO010000040.1:0-33253 GCA_041552055.1 Candidatus Sulfomarinibacteraceae bacterium
GGTCGAAGGGGGCGACCTCGATGTGGTCGCCGCGGCCAAAGATCAGGTGTCCGGTGGGAACGTACCGGGCGTAGCTGGCATTCTCGATGACGGTCTTTCTGGCGCGGGTCTCCAGGTCGAGGACCTCGATGCGCGCGGTGTCTGCCGTCATTCCCCAGAAGTTCGTGAACAGCACCGCCTTGCCATCGGGGAGATATTCGGGCCAGAGGTTGTTCCAATCGCCCTGCTCGAACTGCGGAGAGGCGAGTTGCTCAGATGCGCCCCCGGTTGCGGCCACGCGCCACAGCCCGTCTGTTTCTTTCGGGTTGAAGACGATCGATCCGTCGGGTCCCCAGGTGGCTCCATAGGGGCCTGGGGCGTCGGCGAGAGTCTGGGGAGGCCCACCTGCCAGTGGGATTTTCTTGAGCTTGCCGTCGGAAAAGGAAGAAAAGCCCACCCAGTCACCGTCGGGGGAGAAGAACGGGTGAAAGCCGTCTTCTGTCCCTGGAATCGGAGTTGCATCGAACTGCGCCAGGGAACGCCTGTAGAGCCGCCACGTGTCGCCCTCCTTCGCCCCGAACACCAGCCAGCGACCGTCGGGCGAGATCGCCAGGTTGGGACGGTCGACGACGGGGAACGTCACGCCTTTCGGGAGAGTCAGGGCGACCCGCTGCGTGCCTCGAGGGGCAGGTGGCATGACCCGGACGTATCTCCAACCGAGAACGGTCGCCAGCAGTCCGAGTACCACCCCCGCGAGGAGCACCGGCCACGCGGCGCGGGCAATTTGCCAAAACCTGAGCTGCGGCGACGCGGTCTCTCCTGCGAGGAGCGAGGTGGGCTCTGCAATCGCCTCCTCGATCTCGAGCCTGGCATCGGCCATGTCGTGCAGCCGTTCATCGGGGTCGCGCTCCAGGCACCGGCGCAACACCCGGCGGACAGCCGGCGGCGTTTCGGCGGGAAGCACTTTAAAATTCGGGCTGGCACGCAGCACCGCGGCCACGGTGTCGGAGTCGGTCCCGCCCTCGAACAACCGAGCCCCGGTCAGCATCTCCCACAGGGTCACTCCGAAGGCCCAGATGTCCGTCCTCTTGTCCACCGTTTCACCGCGCAGCTGCTCCGGGCTCATGTACGCCGGCGTCCCCATGAGCACGCCAGGTCGAGTCGGCGGGCGGGTCAGCGTTCGGGTGCGGGTCCCTTCGCCGGCCGCCACGACCGGCTTGGCGATCCCGAAGTCGAGCACCTTGGCGTCGCCGTCCTCGGTGAGCATGACGTTGGCGGGCTTGACGTCCCGGTGGACGATACCGCGCCCGTGCGCGGCTTCCAAAGCCCGCACGACCTGGAGCGCGATGGGTAGCGCTCTCTCGATCGAGATGCGACCTCTGGCGATCCGTTCGGCCAGGGTCTCGCCCTCCACGAACTCCAGCACCAGGAAGCGTTGACCGTCGTCCTCCTCGAGGCCGTGGATCTGCGAGATGTTCGGGTGGTTGAGCGAGGCGAGCACCCTGGCCTCGCGCTCGAACCGGGCCAGCCGCTCGGCGTCGGCGGTGAACTCCTCGGGCAGCACCTTGATCGCCACCTCGCGACCGAGCTTCGTGTCCCTGGCTCGGTAGACGTCGCCCATCCCCCCCGCACCGAGGGCTCCGAGGACCTCGTAGCGTCCGAGACGGTCGCCGGCCGAGAGGGGCATCGTGGGCTCCTGGATGTCTGGCGTTGAGTATCTCAGGAGAGCGAGGGAATCTCAAACGGCGAGCGATATCTACAGGATCCACCTGGTTCCGCCGCCCCGTCCGTCGCTGGTCGCTCGTGGCTGGTCACTGGACCCCCTCCCGCCCAGGGCTTGCGGGCGGGGGGCTCGGTCCCGTTTCGCAACGGTTTCGTGCGTTCGACGCGCCCTCTTTCCGGAGCGCTTCCCGCGGGAGTACGTTATGGACCGGGCGTTCTCGATCGGGAAGACCGGAGTAGCTTCGTCGCGCCCTTCTCCCGGCGCGTTTCCCGCGGGTGCCCCCTTAGACAATTCTGGGACCGGGCGATCTCTCGCTCGACTGGATCATGGTAGCTTCGGCGCGCATTCTCCCCACCGCGCTCCCCGTGGGTGCCACCTGCAACAATCTTGGTCACAAATGTCTTTAGTGTGTGGGAAGACAAGGTCCCAAGATTGTTGAAGATAGCACCCCGCAGTAGGCAAGAGAACGGCACGCCCGCACGGGGCGCGGTCATCAGTCTGCCATTCGGGTCGACGTTCTGACCCATGATGCGCCCTTCGACTCGCTCTACTCGTCCGCCAGCTCGAGGATCAGGTCGCGGCGGGCCAGGAGGGCCTTGATCTGCTTCTTGGTGAGCCACGGCGCGAGGTTCGTTCGAACCTCCTCGTCGTCGAGCTCGCGGAGTGCGTCGAGCACCCGGAGTGACGGCTGGAAGTTACGTTCGTTGACGACTTTCGTGCTGTCGTGAAACGCCCGCGCCGAGTGCACCTTGTACAGCTTCCAGTTGCCGTCGATCAGAATGCACCAGGGGTTGCCGAGATCATTGATGAGCACCTCGAACAGTTGGATCGCCTGGACTTGGCTGTTCCAATCCTGCAGATCCGGGGGGTGGGTCTTGTACTTCGTGGTCCGTTCCCACTCGCTCATCGCGCCTTCGATCCACATGCACAGCGAGCCCTCATTCCCCCGGAGGCCGCGTTCGACGCAGGGGGGGACGAGGTCGAGGCCGAGCAGCTTGTCGAGCTCGTACGTGGCGATTTCGTGGCGATAGGAATCCCTCCATCCGATCACCCGCTCACCGCTGATCTGCACGGCCCGATGCACGTAGTTGTCGTGTTTTTTGGACACCGCACGCACAGTTGTGGCGCCATCCGAAAGGACCGCCAGGCATCCTCCTCTCGATTTTCCGGATTCGTCCTGAACGAACCTGAGGGTCTCGGAGCAGTCCAGGATCTCGGCGGTGCGCAGGAACTCCTCGGCCTCGGCTCCTTCCATGGGCAGACCGGTCGCGGACGTGGACGAGCTGTCCTCAGCCCCCAGGCCGAAGGCCACGATCAGCGCGACAGGCAACGCGCGGACAACGATCCTGGCGCTGATATCCATGGCAAATTCCTCCCACAGCGTGTGTTTTGGGTTCTCTCACCAAACGTGGGTCCTGGTCCTCGAGTTGTCAACGAGGATTCAGAGATGCCGCGGACGCGCCCTCTCGCCGACGTTCCGACCGTCGCGGGTCGCTGGTGGCTGGTCGCTGGACCCAGACCCGGCCAGGGCTTGGTGACGTGAGGGCGTCGGGGCGCGGGGGCGTGAACGGACATGGTCGTGAGGAGTTCCCTCATCCCCACCCGATGGCCGGTGGCCTCGAGGTCGCGAGGGGCGCGCTGTGCGGGCGTGCCAGGTACGACCTTGTGCGGCCGACAGCCTATGAGAGATTGGGAGCCTTCAAGGGCCGCACAATGCTCGTACCTGGCAACCTCGGGGAGCGCGACGGCAGAAGGGCGTGTCGACTTCACCGAGCCGTATCAATCTCAAACGGTCGCCCTCCCCTCTGCCGTGCCACCAACATGGCCGCTCCAACGACCGCTGCAGTGTCGGCGCGGAGGATGTGCGGCCCGAGCAACACCCGGAGCCACTCGTGCGTGGCGAGCAGCTCGAGCTCGGCCGGCGAGAGGCCGCCTTCCGGTCCCACCAGTAGGAAGTACGGAACCTCATCGGTCCAGGCGCCGATCGACCGACCGTCAGGGTCGGCCACCAGCCCTCCCGCGCTGCCGCGTTCTGCCAGCAGCTGTTCGATCCTGACCGGACTGGCGACTGTCATCGCCCATGCGCGCCGGCACTGCTTGAGAGCCTGCCGGGCCACCCGGCACCAGTGGTCGTGGCGTGCCCGGACCGCCCGCCCGGCCAGCTGGCTGCGCTCCGTCTGCACCGGTACGAAGCCGCGTACGCCGACCTCGACGGCCTTCTGCACGGCCCAGTCCATCGCCTGGCTGTGGAGGATCCCGAGTGCCAGCGTGACCCCATCACCCGCCGGAGCCGGCTCGCTGCTCACCTTTAGGATCTCGGCCTCGATCGCGCGGCTCGCGACCTTCCGCAGCACTGCCCGCGCCACCTTACCGGCGCCGTCCGCCAGAACCACGGGATCACCGGCCCTCAGGCGGAGTGCGCTGACCGCGTGGCGGGCCTCCCCCGGGTCGAGGACCACCGTAGCGCCGTCAAGAAGCGTGCCCCGCGGCGCGAGCAACCAGGAGCTATCGGTCATGGCCCACCGTCCATCCGACCCACTCCCCGAGTCGCTGTTCCAGATACTCCCGCAGCCCGACGCGCTCGATCTCGCCGAGGACGACCGTCCGCTCCGAGAAGAGCGCACCGGAGAGGATCATTCGACCTCCGGGAGCGAGCACACGGGCGAGGTCGGGCAACAACGGGATAAACTCGGACGACATCATGTTACAGACCACGACGTCGAACCGGCTGTCGCCGATCGAGGACACCGTCGCCACGACGAGATGCGGTCGATCAGCCCGACACTGCTGCCGGGAGACCCGGCGCGCGGTCCACACCGAATCGGCATCGATGTCGAGACCGACGACCTCGCGGGCACCCAACGCGTGGGCTGCAACGGCGAGGATTCCGGACCCGGTGCCCACGTCGAGCACGCTGGATTCGGTCACAGGAAGTTCCTGCAGAGCGAGCAGGACCAACTGAGTCGACTCGTGGCTGCCACTCCCGAACGCCGCCGACGGTTCGACTGCGAGTCGGATGCGTCCGTCGGGAGGGTCTCCCGAGTCTTCCGGATGAGGGTCGATCCACCATCGGTCGCCGACGGCAAACGGCTTGACCAGTCTTCGATAGGCGGCGATCCAGTCGTGCGGCTCCACGGTCGCCACCGCCACCCGGAGCGCTCCGAGTTCGGACAACGAATGACCGAGTCGATCGAGCTCATGTTCATTCTCGGGTGTCAGGTAGATCGTCGCGCTTTGACCGGTGGCCCCTTTGTCTATCGACGAGCCAAGGACCCGGAACCCCTCGAGCAGGCAGGCGAGTCGTTCGTCGGATACTCCCGGGAGATCACACGACACGGCAAGGTATCGGGTCATCGTCTTTGCTCAAGGTCATGCGCGGTTCGGAACGGTGCGTCCAAAACTCGATGTCAGGATTGGCCGCCGAGGGCGCGTTTCAGGCGGTCGAACAACCCATCCGTCGCACCTCCCTCTTCACCCTCACCGAGCTTCGCCGCCTCCTCGATGAGCTGGCGCTGTTCAGTCGTCAGCCGTTTCGGCACCACGACCTGGACGTGCGCGTACAGGTCCCCACGACGGGACGAATCCAGATGGGGCATACCGAGACCTCGCAGCCGCAGCGCCTCGCCGGGCTGGGTGCCCGGTCTGACCTGCACCGATTTGACCTCGTCGAGGATCGTCGTCAACTCGATCTCAGCGCCGAGCATGGCCTCGAAAACCGCAACCTGGAGCTCGGCGTGAAGGTCGGCACCGTCTCTTTCGAATCTCGCATGATCCTCGATCGACAGCACCACGTAGAGATCACCGGGCGGACCGCCGAGGTTCCCGCGTTCGCCCTCTCCGACGAGGCGGAGCCGCATCCCCGTGTCCACTCCGGCGGGCACCGAGACTTTGAGCTTGGACTCGACCTCCACTCGGCCGCGGCCCCTGCAATCCGCGCACGGGTTCGGGTTGAGCTTCCCGATGCCACCGCACTGCGGACAGGTCTGGGAGACGGACAAAAACCCCCTGCGGAACATCACCTGACCGTTGCCGCCGCAGGTCGAACACCTGTCCGGCGACGATCCAGGTTCGGAACCCGAACCGCGGCAACGATCGCAATCCTGGCGTCGGGGGACCTTGATCTGCTGTTCCATCCCGCGCGCAGCTTCTTCGAGGGTCAGCGACACGGTGTACTGGAGATCGCGTCCGCGGCGGGGAACGTCTCGGGCCCGCGGTCGCCTGGTGCCAAAGACGTCTCCGAACGAAAAACCGAACAGGTCACCCAGGATGTCGGCGAAGTCTCCGAAGGCTGCCGGGTCGAAACCGCTGAAGCCATCGCCGGCCACCGCCTGGTGACCGAACCGGTCGTAGCGAGATCTCTTCTCCGCGTCCGACAGCACGGCATACGCCTCGGAGGCCTCCCTGAACATCTCCTCTGAACCAGGGGTGTCGGGATTCCGATCCGGGTGGTACTTCACCGCGAGCCGGCGGTACGACTTCTTGATGTCGTCGAGAGAGGCGTCTCGACGAACGCCCAGTATCTCGTAGTAGTCTCGTCGTGTTTCGGTCGCCATCGTGATCTACGACTCGGCGTCCTTGGAATCGTCCGAGGAACCGAGATCCAGCCCAAGCTCCCCGCCAAGCGCTGCGAGGGGGTTCACCATCACGACCTCCGTGAGGATCTGGGCCACCTCCTGCACCGCTGCGATCGCCTCCTCGAGCACCGAGCGTTCCTCGCTCGTCAAGGCCTTGCGAGCACGGTTCAGCGTCGCACGAACGCGCTCCCGCTCTTCTGCTTCCAGGCTGTTTCCGAACTCGCGCACGACGCGCTCGTTCGTGTAGAGCAACCCCTCGAGACGGTTCTGGAGCTGCCGCACCCCGCGCCGACGTTCATCGTCTTGACGGTATCTGTCACCCTCCGCGATGAGCGAGTCGATCTCGGCCTTGGACAGCCCTCCGGCCGGCTGCACCTCGATCCCCTGTTCCTTACCGGTCGCGAGATCACGCGCGCCCACATGGACGATGCCGTTGGAATCGATCGAAAACGTGACCTCGATCTGGGGGACACCGCGCGGCGCGGGTGGAATCCCGACGAGGTCGAATCTCCCGAGCGACCTGTTCTCGCTCGCGATGCCGCGCTCGCCCTGCAACACGTGCACCTCCACCGTCGTCTGATTATCCGCCACAGTGGTGAAAATCATCGACTTCTTGGTCGGGATCGTGGAGTTGCGTTCGATGATCTTGGTGAAGAGCCCTCCGTGGGTCTCGAGTCCCAGCGAGAGCGGGGTGACGTCCAACAGAATGAGGTCTTTGACCTCACCCTGAAGGATCGCCGCCTGCAGCGCGGCACCGATCCCCACCACCTCGTCCGGATTGATGTCCTGGCAGGGCGGTTTCCCGAAGAACTCGCTCACCGTGCGGATCACCAACGGCATCCTGGTCTGACCCCCGACGAGAATCACCTGGTCGATCTGTTCCGGCTTCATCCGAGCCGCCTCGATCGCGTTCTTGCACGGCTCCAAGGTCCGCTGGACCAGATCGTCGACGAGATCTTCCAGCTGGCTCTGGGCCAGCCGAACCTGGAGGTGCTTCGGCCCGGTGTGATCCGCCGCGATGAACGGCAGGGAGATCTCGGCCACCTCGGCGGTGGAAAGATCGCACTTCGCCGCCTCTGCCGCCTCCTTGATCCGCTGGATCGCCATCATGTCGTCCGACAGATCCAGGCCGGTGTCCCGCTTGAACTCCTCGAGCAGGTGCTCCATGATGCGCGCATCGAAATCCTCGCCCCCGAGGAAGGTGTCTCCCGCTGTTGATTTCACCTCGTAGATTCCGTCCCCGATTTCGAGGATGGAGATGTCGAACGTTCCACCGCCGAGGTCGTAGATGGCGATGGTCTCGTTCTTCTGCTGGCCGAACCCGTACGCGAGCGATGCCGCCGTTGGCTCGTTGATGATGCGCAACACTTCGAGACCGGCGATTGCCCCGGCGTCCTTCGTGGCCTGGCGCTGGCTGTCATCAAAATATGCCGGCACGGTGATGATGGCCTGGATGATCTCCTCACCCACGAATTCCTCTGCGAACTCCTTGATCTCCCGCAACACCAGTGCGGAGATCTCCGGCGGCGAGTATCGGCGTCCCTGGAACTGCACGTAGGCGTCTCCGTTGTCCGCCTCGACGATCTCGTACGGCACCAGGGTCCGTGCCCACTTCACCTCATCGCAGTCGAACTTGCGGCCGATGAGCCGCTTCACCGCGTACGCCGTATTCATCGGATTGGTCATCGCCTGACGGCGAGCGATCTGGCCAACCAGTCGTTCTCCGTTCGCCGTGAAGGCCACCACCGACGGCGTCGTCCGGGCACCCTCTCGGTTCGGGATCACCACGGGCTTGGTTACATCCACGACCGCGGCGCACGAGTTGGTCGTCCCCAGGTCGATGCCGATGATCTTGCTCACGAGTTCACCCCTTCGTCAGTCGCAGACCCGGTCTCCGATTCTGCTGATCCAGATGGGGTCACCGGTCCCACCGCCACACTCACCATTGCGGGTCGCACCAATCTGCCACGTAGGGTATAGCCCTTGACGAGCACTGACACCACGGTCCCCGGCTCGTCCTCCGAATTCTCGACCCGATCCACGGCTTCGTGGACTTCGGGATCGAATCGCCCGCCCTTCGGATCCAACTCCTCGAGCCCCTCCTTCTGGAGGAGGTCCACGAGTTGGCGTGAGATCATCTCCACACCCTGCCGGAACGATTCGGGATCGCTGTCCCCCGCATGCTGGATGGCACGATCGAAATTGTCGATCACCGGCAGTAGCTCACGGATCAAGTCCTCGGTCGCAAGGTTCTTCAACTCGTCGCGCTCTCGTTCAGTGCGCTTGCGGAAGTTGTCGAACTCGGCCAGCTTCCGCAGGTACATCTCGCGCATCCGCTCGACCTCCGCCTCCAGGAGATCGCCATCGCCGCCTTCCGCCACGGGTTGTTCGGCACCTTCGCTCGTCGCGGCCGGGGCACCACCCTCGGTGTCTTCGGCCTCATCGTCCTGGTCGATGAACTCTATCTCGATCGGCTCTTCCGCATCGATGGGTCGATTCATCGCCTCCTTGTCCTCATGCATGGCTGGCTCCAGGTTCATCCAATAATCGAGTCAGCGTATCCCCAAGGAACTGCACCATCGGGACAATGCGTCCGTAGTCCATCCTCCGAGGTCCGACAACACCGAGGGCTCCGGCCGGTCGACCGCGGCGATAGAACAGCGTCGCCACCATGCCGAGATTCCCGGAGGCGGTGACCTCGGACTCGTGACCCAGGATGACCTGGGTGCGGCCTCGATCCAGAGCCCGCCGCCATTCGTTCACGATACGCCGACGATCCTGAAGTGCCGCGAGCAGTGAGCGGATGCGCTCGGCCTCCGCGAAGTCGACCGACTCGAGCAGTCTGTCGGTGCCCGCGACCTGCACCTCGAACTCCCCGACATCCTCCCGGAACAGATCTCGCGCGGTGGTCGTGGCTCGGTCGGCGACCGGGTCTCGCGACGGCACACCCCACTCGTCCTCGAAAGCGGTGAGCCGTCGAATGGCGTCGACCGACTTGCCCCGAAAGGCCCGATTGAGGAACTCGCTCTCCTGTTGCAGTTCACCGACGCTCGGCTCCCGGTCGCGCAGAAGAACCCGCTTCTCCACCGAACCGTCGGTGGTGACGACCACGCCGAGCACTCGTTGCGCGCCGAGATCGACCAGCGAGACTGCCTCGAGCACCGGCCCCTCGTCCATCGGTCGCACTGCCATACCGGCTTCCCACGTGGCGTCCGCGATCACCTGCGCGACCCACTCCAGGTCTTCGACGAGCTCGCGTCGATTCGCTGTCACCTGCTCCAGCAACTCGCTCCGGACGCGGATCGGCGGCCGACGGTTCGGTTCGAGCGAGTCCACGTAGAGTCGAAAACCCGCATCCGTCGGAACGCAACCGGCCGAGGCGTGGGAACGTGCGAGGTACCCACCCTCCTCCAGCTTGGCCATCACATTCCTGATGGTCGCCGACGAGAGTCGAAGCGAGCTGGAGCGCACGACCTGACGCGACGCGACAGGAGCACCCGTGCGAATGTACTCCTCTACAACGCCGTTCAGGACGACAAACTCTCTCCTGCTCAGGTTCATAACCTCTCCGTCGATAATCCGTCCCGACGACTTCTTTGTTTCGGAAGCCCTGTTTGAACGGGACCGATTCGACACCGTCGAACCGGCCGCCTCTATTTTATCACCGCTTTGGGCCAGGCCCGGATCTTGCATCGAGGCCGTATCTCGACCGGAATATTCGGTCTTTTGCAGCGTCGTGAGCGCTTCCGATGCAAGCACTTAGCGCGATTGACCGGTGGTACCCGTTGTGTTAGCGTGGGTGTGGCAGTTGGGTTTTTTACGCCATGGTTTTCTTCAACTGGGCCACGATGCAGATGGCGGCCAAGATCGTGTACTACGGTCCTGGTCTGTGTGGCAAGACGTCCAATCTGAGCTTCATCTACGCAAAGACCGCCCCGAACTCAAGGGGCGAGATGGTGTCACTCGAAACCGAGTCCGACCGGACGCTGTTTTTCGATCTGTTGCCGATCGAGGTCGGCACGATTGGCGGGTTCAAGACCCGGCTCCAGCTCTACACCGTACCCGGACAGGTTTTCTACAACACCACCCGGAAGCTCGTCCTCAAGGGTGTGGACGGACTCGTCTTCGTCGCCGATTCGCAGCGCCCCATGCGCGAGGCCAACATCGAGAGCTTCGAGAGCCTGATCGACAACCTCAGGGAGCTCGATATCGACATCGACGAACTGCCGCTCGTGCTGCAGTACAACAAGCGCGACCTCAAGAACATCCTGGCTATAGAGGAGCTCAATTCGGACCTCAACCCGGACCGCGCGTACCCGTTCTTCGAATCCGAGGCCATCAACGGCGTCGGCGTGTTCGAGGCGTTGAAAGAGATCACGAAGCTCACACTCAAGAAACTGCGCAGGCGCATGGTGGCACCCCACGCGGCGTCGCCCGCCCCGCGAGCCGCTTCACCACAGGTGCGCCCCACTCCCGCCGGTAAAGCCAAGCCGGTCTCGGCCGAGGCGCTCGCCCGTGCCGCCGCGGAAGCGGTCGACCCGAGTCCCGCCGCGGATCCACCTCGACCCGCCCCAAGTGAACCCTGGCCGGAACCTCCACCGATGCTCGACGAAAGCGCATTCGACGAAACATCCACGGAGAGCCCGTTCGCCGAGGACTCACCCGAGGGGCAGACCCCGCCGCCCGACGAGATCGCGCTCGAAGACGACCTCGAGCTGGACGACGGACAGGCCGCGTCGCCCGAGCCGGTCGATGCCGAGGAGGTGTCCCCGTTCGAAGAACTCCAGGTTGACGGCCAACCGGCCGCCGCGGCCGGCGTCGCGGAGGCCGAGGAGCTCGCACTCGACGAGGGTATTCCGGACCCGGTTGCCGGTGTTGAAGAGGAGTCCGACCTCGAGGTCGAGTTCGACAAGGCCAACGAAGACACTGCCAGGGTCGAGCCGCCCCCGGTCAAGCGCGTCCATGTCTCCAACCAGATGGACATCCTCGCCGAACTCGAGGGGCTGCGAAAGCAGGCGACCATGGGTTCGTTCAGCCGTCGGGGCGCCGAGGCAGCCGGCGACCTCGACATCGACGCGCTGCTGGCCGGCACGGACGAGGCCCGTGAGCTCCGCCGCAAGGTCGAGCAGTCGCTCAACTCCGACGTCTTTCGGCACATGGGCGCTCTCCAGCTCGCGATACGGATTCAAAACGCCGAGGGCGAGACGATCCACACCCTGGAGCCGGTGTCACTGGCGGTGGACAAGGCCGAGAAGCTCAGAAGGCTGTCGCTGCATTTGACGGTCGACCTGGAGAACAAGCGGTGAGCCCTCGCTTCGGACAGATTGTCGGACACCCTTTTCAGATCATCCTTCCGCTGCTGTTGGCAGTGGCCTGCTCCACGACCCAGCACACCGATTCCAGAGTCCTGCAACCGACACCAGAGGCTGCAGACACAACAGAGACTGCCCCGTCGGCGGCACAGGAGTGGGAGGCAGAGACTCGTTCCATTGTGGAGGAACTGGTATTCGAGGCGCGGCAACTGGCGGCGGCCGGAGAGACCGAGGTCGCTCTCGCCCACATCGATGCCGCACTCTGCGCGGTGTTCGACGCGCCCGCCGGTTATCAGCCCAGCGACGCCTTCCTCGAGATGGTCGAAAGGCTGGTGACCGAGGCGGAAGCGCTCGAAGAGAGCCTGGAGCCGGTCCTCACAGACGAGTTCGTGGAGGAGCTCGCCGAGCTCCCGGACATCGAAATCCAGCAGGAATCGGAGGCAGACAAGGCGGACGAACCCGAACCCCCGTTGCCGGAAAGCGACTACCCACTGGAGCTCAACAGCACCGTCCAGAGGTTTCTGGAACTCATGTCGGAACCCAGCGAGTACCGCAACCGCATCGAGATCGGTCTGCTGCGGTCCGGGCTCTACCTGCCGATGATTCGCGACCAGCTTCGACAGGCCGGGCTGCCGGAGGACCTCGCGTACCTGCCGTTGATCGAATCGGCGTTTTCCGTCAAGGCCTATTCCAGGGCTCGGGCTCACGGCATGTGGCAGTTCATCTCGTCGACCGGACGGCATTACGGACTCGAGATCGGATCGCTGATCGATGAGCGCCGGGACCCCGTGCGGTCAACGCAGGCCGCGGTCGCGTACCTGTCCGATCTCTACGGGTCATTCTCGGACTGGCACCTCGCGCTGGCAGCGTACAACTCCGGTGCCGGCAACGTGCGACGCGCGATCCGCCGGTCAGGCAGCCACGATTTCTGGAAGTTGCGCCGTTACCTGCCTCGAGAAACCCGCAACTACGTCCCGGCATTCATCGCCTCGGTCATCGTCGCAAAGAGACCGGCCAGGTACGGCCTCCCGACGCCTCAGGAGGAACAGTGGCCGTTCGACGAGGTGCAGGTGCCAGATGCGATGGATCTCGAGTTCCTCGCTTCGAGGATCGATCTGTCGGTAGAGACCCTCAGGGACCTGAACCCGGCTGTCCGACGTGACCTCACGCCGGCGAAGTCAACAACCACCGTGTGGCTTCCCCCCGGCTACGGTCCGGCGGCGGAGGAGGTGCTCGCTTCGGTTCCCAGCAGCGAGTGGGCACCACGTCTGATCCACACGGTGCGCTCCGGTGACACACTCTCCGGCATTGCCTCACGGTACGGGTCGAGCGCCTCTGCAATCAGGCAGGCCAATGGCTTGCGGAGCAGCCTCATCCACCCCGGTCAAACCCTCGTGGTGCCACGCTTCGGCACGATAGCGGCGCCGCGGCAGCCCCCCACGAGGATTGCGGACAAGGGCGAGTACGTGGTTCAGCGAAACGACACCCTGTGGGATATCGCACGTTCGTTCTCGGTCACGGTCGATAATCTGTGCGCGGTCAACGGCATCTCCCGACGCCAGCCGATCCATCCCGGACAGCGGCTCGACATCCCGACAGAACGTATCGCGTCGACCAGCGTCGATCAGTCCTCCGACACGGTGTACCGGGTCCGCCGTGGCGACACGCTGTACGACATCGCTCGCAAGTTCAACGTTTCGGTCGGGGAACTGAAACGGGCCAACGGCCTCAACGGCTCCCGGATCTATCCGGGAGACGTGCTGCAGATCCCGCGGTCACGGAAGACGGGGTGAGCGGGTACCGGTCCATCCACCTATATCCCAGTTACCAAATGCCAGATGCCGGATCCCGTTCCTGGTCACTCGTCTCTGGTCGCTGGACCACCCTCCCGCCCCGAGGCAAGACGCGCTCACCATCCCTACCGCCCAGTCGCAGGATGCAAGAACCCCAGCCGCCCGGGACTCAATGGGTAGTCTTTCAGAGGTTGGCGGCCGAGAGGTCGCGAGGGCTTCGTCGCGAGGGTCACGAGATGTCGTGAGATGGCGCGACCCCCCCGGGCGCGCCGGAGTTGTCGCCGGAACCGGTGGCCTCCATCAGCGACTCAGCCTTCCATAAGGGACCTCGATTCTGCGCCTGACCGCTCCTCCGTCAGGTCAACTGGAGGGCCTGAAATCGCTCCGCCAGTCACGCCGCTCGCCGGTATCCGTGTCCAGGAACTGCAGCATCCGACAGGCTGAATACGACTCGCCGTCGGAATCGCCGTTGATCAGAATCGCTCCCATCAGGACGACGCGTTCACACGGAAAATCCGTTTGCGCGACGAGCTCGTCGATCCTCCGTTCTGTGGCTTCATAGATCACCTCGGTCGCCTCGACAATCGGCTCCCTTGCCGCGAGAACCCGGTCCTTCTCGCCGAGGAGCAACTGTTCGAGAGCATTGAACTGGTGATCGAGTTCCGTCAGATGACCGTCGACTATCAGGCCCCGTTTCAGATTCGCCAGTGCCGCCGACGCTGCACCGCAGCACGCCGAGGGTTCGCGCTGTCCCTGCCGGAACACCTTCCCTACGGCGCCATCCCTCGTGACGCCGATGTGCGGACCGAAGTAGACCAGCAGCGCTCCGTTGTCGGGCACATGATTGGCAAGAGCCACCATGCCCGCGAGTCCGGCGAATGGGAATCCGCTGAGCCCACCGAGCCTGAACGGCCCGAGCATCTCGTGGGCTCGCTGGGGGTACTCGATGGTGTTGATGTCATCGCAGCAAATGCTGTCGGCTAACATCACCTGGCGCGGCTCGAGGCCAAGCCTGTCCCTGACCATTGCCAGAACTCGATCGACTGCGGTGTTGGCCGTCGTGGCATCGGGATACCAGCGGTTCACATCGTCGAGTGTGGTCATACGCTTCTCTCACATGAGGCAGCGTCTCACCCTCGGATGACCTGTCCTTCGGAGTCCATGCGTACGACGCTAGCGACGCTGCCGCCCTCCGCACGCTCGTACCGGACCTCCACGGCGCCGTCCGCTCGCGGCGACCGGTAGAGGCTGCGGACGACGCGCCGAGCCGCGTCCAGCTCGTGCACCTCCTCGAGAACGTCGTCGGACCAGACCTCCACGCGCTCGGCCCCGTCGTCCTCGGACACCAGCAGGTGTCGACGCCGCATCCCGGCTCCGTCATCGACAACCACCGGAGCGGCTGATGTGGGATCTGGTGGCAGGGCCTCCTCGATCGTGTACCCGGGCGCAACGACCGTCTCGGAGAGATCTACGGTCGGAAACAGCAGCAACCCGATCTGGTGCGGCTCGCCGTTCCGCTCCACGGTGAAATCCGCCCGCTGGCCCCACTCGGTTTGAGCGAGCGACGTCCGCAGATCGGACGGACTCCCCGGGGCGGTGCCGTTGAATTCGACCACCCGGTCACCGTGCGCGAAGCCGACGGCCTCCGCCGGGGTGTCGGGCCATACCATCGACACCACCGGTCCCCCGTCTTCCCCCTCGTCGAGCTGGAGGCCGAGGCGCGGGTACGCCTCGAGACCCCCGGTATCCGCGAACACACCCACATAGTCGGCGAGAGAACGCACGAACCGCGCCGGCTTTTTGGGAGTATCCCCCATGCCCCCCCCGTGCCCTCCCATGGGATGGCCGTGCGGATCACCTTCCGGGTCGGGAGGCGGGGCAAAGACCGGACAGAACGTGGCGACGCGCATGTCGGGACGGCCGGTGGCTGCCAGCTCTTCATGGATCCGGCGACCGATTCCGACGTCGTAGGCCACGTGGCCGCTGCCGACGATGACGACCAGAGTGGCGTCCGGGCCGAGATCTTCAAGGATCGACCGGGCCATGACGACATCCCACAAACACTGCGCAGCGTACATGTTGTCGAACCACCCGGGCGGTAGCATGGCCACGGTTTCGCCGAAGTAACGCGAGATCAGGTAGCGGTGCTCGGGCGAGCCCGAGGTGTCGATCTCGCCGACCTCATGCCGTTGCTCCTCTGACAGCCCCTCGAGCCCTGACCGATTCACGGTACGGGGAATCTCTCGCGGGACGTTGAGCCCGACCACCGGTATCCCGTGGCTGCGCGCGACGTCCATCACCGGACGGTAGTACTCCCAACGGTAACTGCCCCGATCGTACCAACCTGCCTCGCGGATAAATTGCTCGTCGTCCATCTCCTGAGCCTGCCACCTCGACAGGAGTTCCCCTTGAGACCTCAGGAAGAACTCCATTCCGAGGATCAGATCCTGCTTGTGAGCGGCCATCGCCTCCAAGAGATCGGCGTGAAATAGCTTCTGATCGAGGTTGGTGTGGTCCTCACCGATCAAGACGACGCGTGCCTCGACAAGCGCGGCCGCGAGCTCGTCGAGGCTGAGCTGGCGGTCTTCCCGACAGTCGTAGAACGTCCCCACCGGCGACGACGCGAGATCGGTGGCCCGCGCGGCGTCGCCGATGGGCAGGAGGTCCAGCTCTTCGGCACCGACCGGAACCGTGACTCCCAGGCAGCTCAGAACGGCCAACAAACTCCGGCGAACATCCATCTCGGCCTCCACGCTCGACACCATAGATGATCACGAAAGATCAGGCAAAACCGACTCGACCGATAGTGTCGCGATCACCATCGACCACCAGAGGTCCCCCGTCTGACACGACGCGACGGCTCGCACTATCATCTCCTCAACCAGTCAATTGCTGATGTTACAATCCTCCGCCACCCCGGCTGCGCAGCGGCCGCCCGAGAGGAGACCATGTCCGACCGACCCATGGTGACTCGCGATTTCCAGGAGGCGATCGAGACCGAGAACTGGGACCGGCTGGAAGAGCTGTGGTTCGAGGCCCTCGATGCCGAGGAGATCCCGATCGCCGAACTGCTTGAGGTCCGTCGAAGCCTCTGGAAAAGCGGGAACAAAAGCCTCGCGCTCACCCTCCTCGAGCTGCTCGCCGACGCGTGCGAGGCACGGGAAGACTCCCGGGGCGTTGTGCGCGTGCTCTCCGAGCTGGTTCGTCTGAGCTCTCCTCCGTCCACGGAACTGCTCCGCCGACTCGAAGAATCATTTGCGGTTGACAGGCAGAGCTGTCCGTCGCTGCGCCCGGTCCTCGACCGCTACCGGCTCGCGGAGTCGCGCAAACCGGTCGAGACGTTGGCGATCATGGAACGCTGGCTCGATCACGATCGGGGCACGGTGGTCGAGGTGATCGGCAAGGGCGTTGGCCGCGTGACCGACGCCAACCTCGAGCTCGAGACATTCAAGGTAGACCTGGGAGGGCCGCGGCCGGTATCGGTGCCGTTCGGAGTCGCAAATCGATACCTGCGCCGTCTGCCTGAAGGTGACTTCAGAAGAAGAAAGGTGGAGGACCCGGCCTCGCTCGTGGCCGTGGTGACCGAGAGCCCGGGCGAGGCATTGATCGAACTGCTCTCGAGCCACGGCGAACCGGTCGATGTCGCGTCCATCAAGGTCGCCCTGGGAGAGCTGGTTCCCGCAAACACCTGGTCTTCGTGGTGGAACAAGGCCCGCTCGCACCCACGGGTGTTGACGTCGGGGTCGGGATCGCGGCTCCGGTACTCGATCGCCCGCAGTGCCGAATCCGCGAGCGACGCGTTGCTGTCCGAACTCCGAGCGGCGCCACCTCGCGACCGGCTGAAGGTCGCCCGACGCCTGGCGGGCCGAGAAGCTGACACTGCGGGTGCGGCGGCGGAGGTGCTCGCCGGTTCGCTGATGAGCATCGCGGCAACCGATCCCGGCCTCGCGTGGGAAACGGCGAGCGTCCTGGCGGACCTGCCGAACGGAGCGGTACCCGCCGCGGACTGTCGTCAACGTCTGCTCGGCGACGCCGAGCACCTGCGCCTCCTGTCGGGAATTCACGAGCGGGTTGCGCGGGCAGAGGCGCTGGAAGCGATCCGGTCGGCGCATCCACACGCATGGGCCGACGTCTGGGCCGAGTGGTTCCTCCACGAGCAGCACCCCGTGATCCTCGGCTCGATCGCCGACGTCCTCGAGGCCGAAGGGACCACCGGGGCTCTCGATGCCTCCATCGAGGCGGTGTTTCGCAACCACTGCGCGCATCCGGCGCAGTTCGTCTGGGCGTGTGAGGCAATGACCGAGCCGGATGCTCCGGTTCAGATTCGGCGTCGGATGACGCCGTCGCTGCTGGAAAAGCTGCCCGACGCGCTGGGGCGAAGCGAATTCAGTCCCGTGAGGGCGCGCGCCAAGGACCTCCTCGCCGGAGGTCGTGTGGCGGTCCGGCTGATTCTCGAGCAGGCCACGCCGCAGCAGTCCGAACGCTTCATCTCGAGAATAGGACGTCTTTCGGCGGTGGAACCACAACGGCTTCGAGTTCTCGAGGAGGCCGCCCGACACGCCCTGGGAACGGAACGCGAGGACCACACGCCGATTTTCGTCGCCACACGTTCCTCTGTCGAGGCTAAGCGTCTCGATCTGAAACAGCTACTCGAGGTCGACATCCCGAAGACGCTGAAGGGGATTCAGGCCGCCGCCGCCGAGGGGGACCTGCGCGAGAACTTCGAATACCACATGCTGCGGGACCGGCAAGAACTCCAGTCGGCCAGAGCCGCGGCGCTCCAGCGCGACTTGGCTCGGGTCCAGATTCTGCAATCGGGATCCGCCGACACGTCGAAGGTGAACATCGGCACGATCGTACGGCTTACCGACGATGGCGGTGACCCACTGCAACCGATCACGATTCTCGGATCATGGGATGCGGACCCCTCTCGCCGAATCTTCGCAAACGACAGCGGTATCGCACAGCTCCTCATTGGAAGCGCCGTGGGTGATACTGTGGAGGTCGAAGGGGTGTCCGCAACGATCACCGAGATCGACGCCTGGACCGGCGAGAACTGACAGACGCGGAATCAGTCGACGATGAGCACGCGCGAACTCCGAACCCGCCACGAGTTGCTGTATCACGCCTTCCGGATCTTTCTCGGCGCCGGCGGCACGTTGCCACTCGCCGTGACGCGCCCGTTGGGTCGTCAACTCGGAGTTGCGGCGCTCGCCTTCGCATCCCGGGACAGAAAGCGGGCCCGAGCACACCTCAGGATCGCCTTCCCCGACCGCCCGGAAAGCCAGATCCGGCACCTCCTCCTCGAGTTTGCACGACACCTCGGCGCCCTCCTTTCCGAGGTCGCGTGGCTGTCGAAAGCGTCTCCGTACCAGGTCATGGAGCTCTGCTCGGTCGAGGGTATGGAACACCTGAGGGAGGCGCTTGACGCCGGCCAAGGAGCGGTGATCGTAACCGGCCACTGCGGCAACTGGGAGTTGCTCAACGCCAGGGTGTGCGTTGGTGGAGTCCCGTTGACGATCGCCGTGCGCGGTCTCGAGGATCCTCGCCTCGACCGAGTGGCCGTCACACTCCGGTCTCGGTTCGGCGCCGAGGTCGCCGCGCGTGGTGCCGCCGCCGGCCGCGAACTCATGGCCGCGCTCCGACGAAACCGGGTGAATGGCCTCTTGATCGACCAGGACATTCGCGACATTCCGGGTGTCTTCGTGCCGTTCTTCGGTCGGCCGGCATGGACGCCGTCGGGCGCGGCCGCCCTCGCGATTCGGAAACGGTGCGCCACGATTCCCGCGTTCATCCACCGACGGGAAGACAACACCCACCACGTGGTCGTGCACCCACCGTTGGCCCCGCCAAAGGACGGTCGCCTCGAGGAAATGGTCACCGAGCTGACCGCACTTTCCACCGCCGCCATCGAGCGACAGATCGTGGCCCACCCTGAACAGTGGGTTTGGATGCACCGGCGGTGGCGAACGCGGCCAGAAGGGGGTGAGCGGGTGAGGGGGTGATGGAGTGGGGTCCTCTCCGGGTTTTGCGTTTCGCGGATCTCTCGGACCCTTGACGCGCCCTCTCCCCAACGCCCTACCCGCGGTTGCCACCTTCAGCAATCTTGGGTCTGGAATGCGTTGGTGTGGTGGGCCAAGAAGGTCCCGAGATTGTTGAAGATGGCACGCCCGCACGAGGCGCTGTCGTCAGCCTGCCATTCGTATCGACCATCTGACACCAGAGGCAGCCTTACCCTTCGGCCGCCGCTCGCCTCTCACCTTTCAGAGTCCACATTCAGGGACACGTCCACTCTGGTTTTGGGCGCGATGGAGTTCACTTCAACCTGGTCTCGGCGTGCAGCAGAAGCGCGATGCTGATCGATCTTGCGACCCTCGAGCACAGGGTTCTCACCGACTCGACCCTTTTATTCGTGGTATTGCTCTTGCGCTACCGTCTGCTCGCGCGACTCTCACCGCCCAGGGTTGTATCCCCGACTCTCACGACTTGCTGTCCACATGTCCCGCGAACGTATGATTGAGAAATGCGGTTCAGCCCCGACTGGCGAACCCACCTCGTTTGTCCGAAGGGACGCCCACCGATCCAACGCTGCGGTCAGCTCATCGGTTATTCTGTGGCAGACTCGACAATGTCGAAAAGACGTCGTTCGAAGTCACCGAGCAAGTCGGTGCCCCCGTCTCGGCACCGGCCTTCTGGCTGGCGGCACCGAAAGACGGTAGGTCGCAATCTCGTTGGCGCCGATTGAAGCGGAGATGACGCCGTTGGTCATAGAGGCGACGGAGATATCCGTCTCGACGAGAGAGGTTTGCCATGCCCTCGATGGACTGATCGCGGACGCGTCGATGAGGACGGTTCTCCCCTGTCCGCCAAGCTCCCACATCCTTACGATGTAACCGGCTCTGGAATCCTCCGCCGGTTTGAATGCGGTCACCACGACATCGTTCACATCGATCGACAGCAGACTGGCGGTAGCGTCGCGGAGGGGACCGGTCCGGTTGCGAGGCAGCGCGACCGGGTGGAGAGGGTTCTGGTGAGCCATGGCTGTGCGCATCGCCTCGGCGCCGTCGAACCGACCTTCGGCGCCGCGCAAGGCAAACCGGTTCAAAAAGAAATCGTCGCCGCCCTGGTTGCCGCTTCCCGCACCTTGCGCCTGCTCCATTACTACTACTTTGACATCGTCGCCGGCGAGATCGAATGCGGAATCGGTGCTGTCGTTGACCTGCATCGCGTACGCGTCCCAATTCGACAGCACCAGGTGGAAGTCATCGAGGCCAAAGCTCACGAAGTGATTCAGGGTCATTCGGCTCGCCCGCGTCCCGGGCAGGAAATCACCCCCCTCGGTCACCAAACCCGGCCTGGCGATCGCCCCGAGCTCCTCGAAACGGATCTCCGCCCCCGGGAGGTTGGCGTGAAATCTGTAGGTCTGGAATCCGGTCTCGTTTTCTCTTATCGCATTTTCAATGTCGATCCGATCCACATCGGAATACAGGGTGACGCGGACGGTTCGCCGGGGACCGGTCAAGTCGACCCTCAACGTGGCGGACACCGGTCCCACGTCCTCTGCCACGACCGACTGGACGGTGCCAGCTCCGTAGTCGTTCAGTCCGTTGCCACCCGCTAGTTCTACGTCGGGATCGGTGGCCTTGGCTACCGCGTTGATCATCTCACCCCGGTTGCCCAGCACCACCCGATAACCGTCATTCTCGATGGTGCGGCTCGATGGAGTTACCGTGGCTGCATCCGGCAACGCCGAGGGGATCCCCACGGCGTATCGGTAAACCCGGTAGCCCAGAGAAGGGACATCACGTGCCAGAAACCGCAGTCTCGTCGTTTCACCGTCGGTGACGAGCTGACTCGGAGCCTCGAAACCGGTTCTGATGTCGGTCACGATAAACGGCCCTGGCCCGGTCACCTCGATCTCAGCTACATCGGTGCGGTTGAAGCTGAGCGTATTGAAGACCGCAAACCTGTCTTCGTCCGGTGTGGTGAACAATCGAGAAATCGTCGCCTCTGCGGCGGTGATGGCACCGTCTACGGCATCCTCGATGTGCTGAGCCCAGGATTCCTTGTCAGCCTCCATCTGGGCGAGTGACGGGCCACCGTCCGTGACGTGCCAGCCGTGCTCGAAGTACTTCCATGCCGAGACCATGCCCCGCTCGAGGCTGGCACGGACCGGTGGCCAAAAACCCGTGGAATGGAGTTCGGCCCACACCGCCAGCGCCTCGGCGGTCCGCATCCGCTCGAGCGCGCGGCGGGCCCGCGAGGTCCGCTCGGCCAACGATGCCGGCCACATGTCCCAGTCGTTGCCCCAGCCGCCTCGCAGCGTCTCGAGCAGTGAGGTCGCGCCGCTCGCCTCGAGGTTCTGGAAGAAATCGACGCCGTTGGACATGACTGCAGTGTTTCCAGTGGCGTTCTGGTTGTAGGCCACGACCGCGTCGAGCACCGACGTCGACTGCCAGCTGACGTCGTCCCAGCCTGCCCCAAAGAGCCCGGTGGCCGAGATCCCGGGCATTCGACTCTGGGTGCGCATGATCTGAAGGTCGATCAACGATGGATCGGACAGGTTATCACGGGCCTCGGCGTAGCCCCCCCAGTCCCGGTTGGAGCCGAGCAGGTTGTACCACTTGAAGAGGAGCGTCTTGCCGTCCGGCCCCTGCCAGATGAAGAGTTCCTCGTCGAACCTGTCTGGCGCCGACTGCCAACACCCACAGACGCCCTTCCACGTGTACGCCACGCCGCTGCCCGCCCACAGGCTGGCGAGGCCCCACGGACTTGTGTGGTTCTCCCGATACTCGGCGAGCGGAAACCGGAGACCGTGCCGGCGTGCTATCCGACCCGGGTAGTAGCCAGCGCGAATCGCTGTCTCTGTCGACAGCGCGCCGTACAGGGTGACGAATGGATTCAGCGGCACGGTGATATGACCGGTGCGGATGGCCCCGATCAGCTGCGCGAACTTTTCCGGTGTGCGGTTCTGCTCATACAGGTACAGCCACCACCAGCAGTCGGGGGCGTACCTCGCTTGCTCCTCCGGCGGTGCCGACGCTGTCTCCGCAATCTGCTGCAGGAAGTAATCCAGCTCGGCCAGGATCGCCGCGTCATACTCGGCCGCCGTCGCATTCCAGTTGTAGTCCGTGTGATTGCTGTTCATCAGATAGACGTCGTGAGCAGCTGCCGAGGGCGTCATCAGGCCCAGAGGGACGAATACCCATACCTTCAATTCTGAGGGGGTTCTCCATCTTCGCATGCCGTGGGCCAGAATCTCCGTGATTCCACCGCGTAGCTGTGACAGTGACTGATCACCACAACGAGAATTCAACTTCAACAGACTAAGGATCGCCCAGATGATGTTGTCTCCCCCACTCGGCACGAAGAGAATACAACGCCACGGTTCGGCTTCAACATGGTGCCCTCGATATCGAGGTAAAGTTAGCCGGCTCAAGTGCCGGGATGGAAAATCTTCACACTCCCACCTTCGGGCAGATGTCGTCCAGTGCGCACGATTCGCAGCGCGGCTTCCGTGCCGTGCACACCCGCCGGCCGTGGAGGATCATCCGCATCGAGAACCGGATCCACTCCTCGTGGGGGATGGTCCTCTCCAGCCGCTGCGCGATCTTCTCGGGATCGTCGAGTCGAGTGAGCCCGAGCCGGCGTGCGACGCGGCGGACATGGGTGTCGACGGTGACGCCGGCGGCGATCCCGTACCCCTCGCCCAGCACGACCTTGGCGGTCTTTCGACCGACTCCGGGCAATTTCACGAGCTGCTCGATCTCAGCCGGCACGGCTTCCTCGTGATCGGTGGTCAGGACGTGCGCCGTCCCCTGCAGGGCGGCCGCCTTGTTTCGAAAGAACCCGGTCGGCCTGATCTCCTCTTCAACGTCACCCCGGGTGGCCGCCGCCAGGGCCGACGGTGTCGGCCAGCGGGCGAAGAAGCCCGGGGTCACCCGGTTGACCCTCTGGTCGGTGCACTGGGCCGACAGAACGGTCGCGACCAACAGCTCCCAGGGGTTGCGGAAGTCGAGCTCACACCGAGCATCCGGGTACTCTTCGGCGAGTCGTTCGACGACTGCGACGGCACGTTCCGAGGCTCTCATGCTGTGAATTGTAGCCGCGAAGCGTGTTCAGAGTTCAGTGTTCAGATGCCAGAGTCCATGGCTCACATCTTACGCCTTACGGCGCACAGCTTACGGCTCATAGCCCCTAATAATTGAACGTGCTGCCGCCGATGAACTCGCGCAGGATCGAGGTGTGAGGGACTTCGTCCGGGAAGATCGGAACAAAGGTGTCAATGAACTTCAACAGTCGGTACGCCTCGGTGTAAGCAGGGCTGGTTCGCGGTACCTGAAGCAGGAACCGCTCGGCATAGGTCTTGAGAACCGCGGGTTCGTAGACCAGCGCCGAGTTGAACATCACGTCGGCCTGCTCCTGGAACGGGAAGATCCAGCGCGCCTCTCCCTGCCGCACCATCTCCCACATCTCGAGGGTGCGCTCGGCTGAGAATCCCCGGAACAGGCTGTCGCGGACGATCCTGCGGATGAGCCGCGTATCGGAGGTGAAGATCCGGTTGTGGTCATCGATCGCAAGTTGCGACAGCGCGGAGATGAAGATGCGGTACGTCTTGGATCGAGCGACACCCTCCGTGAGCCTGTCGTTGAGACCGTGGATCCCTTCCAGCACCAGCACCTGGTGATCCTCGAGGCGCAGCGGTACCCACCTGTCCTCGTCCTTCCTGACGCCCTTGACGAAGTCGAATCGCGGCGTCAGCACCTGTTTGCCCGCGAGCAGGTCGGCGAGCTGGCGATGAAACAGCGGCAGGTCGATCGCCTCCAACGACTCGAAGTCGGGCTGACCGTTCTCACCGACCGGAGTCCTGGCGCGATCCACGTAGTAGTTGTCGAGCGACAGTGACACGGGTTCGATCCCGTTCACCTGTAGCTGGATACCGAGCCGCTTGGCAAACGTCGTCTTGCCCGATGACGAGGGACCGGCAACCATCACCAGTCGAACGCGCGGCTGTCGACCGAGGATCTCGTCTGCGACCTGGGCGATCTTCTTCTCGTGCAGCCCCTCGGCGACCCTCACGATGCGCCGAATCTCACCCGACAGGCACAACCGGTTGAGCTGACCGACGTGGTGGATCCCGAGCACCCCTTCCCATTGCCTGGTCTCGGTGTACGTCTGAAAGAGGAGCTTCCGCGGGCTGAACTCCGGCAGGCGACTCCGATCCCGTCGGCGCGGAAAACGAAGGATCAGCCCGTCTTCGTGGGGGATGACACCGAATGTGGGGAGACAGCCCGTGTCGGGAGCACACGGTCCGTAGGCGATGTCCACGAAGGCGCCACAGGTAACGGTGTCGGCCGTGGAGGAGCGTCGGGTTGCCAACAGCAGCAGTTTGTCCTCGTGACCCTGCTCCCGAAAGTGGTCCTCCGCCTCCTCGATCGTCACGGTCCGCCGCAGGAATGGCCGCCGCTCCGTGTGAATCCGGCGCATCTCTCCCTCGATCGCATCGGCCATCTCATCGAGTGGGGGATGCTCGCCACGCAGCTGGTAGTGGTAACAGTTTCCGAGCGATTGCCCGATCACGGGGCGGACGGCCGGGAAGAGTTGGAGGCACGCCTCGTAGAACATCATGCTGACCGAGCGTTTGTAGACCGACTCCCCTTCACGGTCGCCGAAGCGAACCAGTCCGAGCTCCACCTCGCCGCGCAGCGGAAAGTCGAGCATCACCTGTCGACGATTGACCAGAGCGGACAACACCGTGTCATCGATCGCGCCGTCGACGCGACGAAGGAACTCATCGATCCGGATGCCGGCCTCGAGTCGATGAGTCTTGCCACCGTATCGAACTGCCACGCGATCACTATTCATGGTTCGCACACCTGGTCGTTTCGTTCGTCACCGGGGCCCCCTCGCTGCGGCGCCCGAGCATAACCTCTCATCGGACGAGCAACAATGACTGTCGAGGCGCCACGACAGAAGAAACCCTCGGAGACTGCGGACCGAAAATCCCCCCAAATGGGGGGCTGTACACAGACCAACGGATGCGTATACTGATCCTCTCGCTCGCTTCCGAGCGCCCATGCTGTACCGGAGCGGTGAGTGCGATCTCGCTCGTCTTGGGGGCATGGGCGCTTTTTCAATCCCAACGCGCAGAGGGCTGCGCGCCTAAATCTTGATTTTCTTCGGCTCGCAGACGTCGGCCTTCTTCTTCACCACGGCGCCACACTCGGTGCACTTGAACCGACCTCTCGTCCGTTTCTTCTTGGAGGTGCCCTTCTTGCAGGCCATCTAGGTCATGACCACGCAATCCGTCGCGTTGAACTCGTTCCCCTCATACCCGTCGGCACCGTCTTCGTTGAACCACTGACCGTCCTCGCTGCGGTACCGGAAACGGTAGCTCCGGCCCTTGTCGAGAGTGACGACGGCACTCCAGGTACCGTTCGATCTCGGTCGCATCGGGTCTTCGTCGGGATTCCAACCGTTGAACTCCCCCACGACCGCTGCCGGCAGACGCGAATCGTCTGCGCGCAGTGCAAAAGTCACCTTCAGCTGGTTCGTGCCCTGAACGGTTCTTCGCTTCAACATCTCGACCTCCTGTTCATTCGCGCCCCTGACATCGCCACGGATCTCAAACATCGAACTCCGCCCCCGAACGAGCAACCGTGACGCCGACCGACCCAATTCCCGATTTCGTATCAAGTTCCTGTGAGTTTGTTCCAGCCGGTTGAGCAGACCTGGATTCTCCCCTACACTCGTTGACCGATATGCGCGAGGTGGACTCAATGGCAATCCCTGAGTGGTACACCGGGAGCGACCGGACGGGAGAGGTCGCGACGGGCATCGAAAAGGTCATCGAACGCATGGACGCCCGCACCGCCGACCACGACGACATCGGACGACTGGAAAAGTTGCTGACGCTGGAGACCGAGGTGAACTGGAGAAGCTTCCTGCTCGGCCTCGTCGGCACGATCCACTACGATCTGGAAGAGGTCGACAAGGCCGACAAGCTTCTGGTCGAGTCGATCTCGGGCTACAAGGTGTACCTCGACACCTTCGACGAAGTGCTGAGCGTCTACTGTCAATCCTGCTACACGCTGGGAGTCATCCTGTTCGACGCCAGCCGCTACTCCGACGCGATCCCTTACTTCCTTCGATGTCTGCCCTACATGCACGAGGTGTACGACGACACCTACATCGGGCACATCTTCACCTTCCTCAACGTCGCGTTCAGCTGGAGTAACCAGAATCAGGCCAGCCTTGTCTTCTCCGAGGCGGCCGCGTTCACGAGACGGTGCGACTGTGAGTCCCTCGAGTATCTGATGGTCGGGTACGGGAATACCGGCGAGATGGACAAGGCGACCGAGGTCTTCCACCTGCTCCAGGGTCACTGCCAGGACTACGAGCACATGGACCGGGTTCTGGACTACGCCGAGCGCAACCTGGGCGAGTCCGGGGTGGTGAACTAGCCTGCGTTCTGGGAATCTTCGGCGCAGGATGAGTGCCCGTCTCCGTGCCCGATCCATCCGCACCAAAATCGGATACGCTTGACACGACTGGAGATACGACGGTGTCCTCCCCCACCCGAGCCACCTACACAGGCTGAGCCCACAGTTGCCAACGGACGGCTACCGCGGGCCAAACGTGAACCGCAGCAACCAGAAATACTCCAGTTCCTCCACTCTCACATCCGTTCCCACACGGCGGGCCGATTTCGCGATGTCAGTCGGGGACGGGAAGTTCTTGATGATCGAAAACACCTCGCCTCTCTCCAGTCGCCGTTCTTGGTGGCTGTTGCCATACCGGTCGCGGTATGAAACCGGGGAGCTGCTCCCTTCGACGTATCGGTTGTCGAAGAACACAGCTCGCATCCCCGAATCAAGCCGAGCGGCCAGTCTCCCCAGGAACCCGTCGATCTCTTGCAGTGGAATGTGCGACCACAGGAACCCGGCCACCACCATCGAGAACGAGTGTCGGGGCACCTCGAGGTCCTCGATGTCAGCCACCTCGAAGGTCACCAAATCGACCGCCCCCTTGCTGCGGGCGATCTCCACCGACTCGTAGCTCGCGTCCACCGCGTGGACCGCGGTTGCGCTCTTCGCCATCACCCGAGTCCAGAACCCGGTGCCGCACGCGAGCTCGAGCACCCTCTCGCCGGAGGTCAGATCGGTCAGGATACGCCGAAGCCGGACCAGGTCTCGCTGCCGTTCCGGTCTCTCGTAGATCTCTTCGTACTCCGGCGCTCGCGCCGAGTAGTACCGAATGAGCTCCTCGTCTGTGCTCACACCCACTCCCCTGTCGGCGACTCGCTACCAGGTACCATGTACGGGTGGACATCGAACCAGTTCACGTTTCGGTCGTGATACCCGCCCGCAACGAGCAGGACTACCTGCCGCGACTGCTGGACACGGTCGATGCGGCACTCGGTCGCTACCACGGAGGTCGTCGGCAGACCGAGGTCATCGTGGCCGACAACGCTTCGACGGACAGCACCCCGGACATTGCGCGATCGCGGGGGTGCCGCGTGGTGGAGGTGCCCGAGCGCAGGATCGCGACGGTGCGCAACCGGGGCGCCGCCGCAGCCTGCGGCTCGTTGCTGGCCTTCATCGACGCGGACATGCGGATCCATCCGGAGACGTTCAACGCCATCGATCGCGCGATGACCTCCGGCAAGTTCGTGGCCGGCGCCACCGGCGTCAAAATGGAGCGGTGGTCTCCCGGCATCGCGCTGACCTACGCCCTGATGGTCCCTTGGGTGATCCTCCTGCGCATGGACACCGGTGTCGTGTTCTGCAGCCGCAGCGACTTCGAGCGCATCGGCGGCTACGACGAGCGACGTTACTTCGGTGAAGATGTCCAGCTCCTCTGGGACCTGAAACGTGTGGGAAAGGAGAGGGGGCAGCGCCTGACGCGGCTGCGCCCGGTCAAGGCGTTGACCTCGCTGCGCAAGTGGGACCAACACGGTGACTGGCACTACTTCCGGCTGATCGGCCGGCTCCTGCCCATCATGCTGAGCACACCGTCGGCCTCCAACGATCTCGTGCAGCGGTACTGGTACGGCGACGAACGAGCACCACGCGACTGAGCCGCGCCGGCCCGCGATTCTCACCGGTGTTTGTCGCGAGGTCGCCGAGGTGCTCTGCGCGGTGGGGTTCTCGGCCCGAGGCGCGCGGAGGCGTGAGGTCCTGGAGGGGCCGGCGTGGGCTGGAGCACCCCCGAGGGGAGAAAACGCCTCTGGTTGGGGTAGATCGTTCGATCCCGATAGCGATACCGATAGCGATACCGACGAATCGTGTCGGTATCGGAATCGGTTTTCGGTATCGCTATCGACCGTCTCGTTCTGATCTGAGCGGCCGCAGCAGGACACTGCAGAGAAGGGCAGGCTGAGCCGCGCCAGCCGCAGGTCAACCGGACAGCGCTCCGAGGTATCTCAGCCCGTCACGCAGGAACACAACCGCGAACAGCAGCAACACCGCCCCCAACCCTCGATTCAACCACACGAAGGCTGAGCTGTGCAGCAGCCCGCGCGATCTCCCGACCGCCACCGCAACCACCACCTTGCTCCCCACGAGCATGAGATAGAACACGGCCACGAAGGTGCCCGCGATCAACAGCCCGCGCTCGGCAGTTCGGACGACCATCGGACCACCGATGGTCGACCAGAACAGGTATGGGTTCGGGTTGAGGAAATTCGTCGTCACGCCCTTGGCGAGCGATCGGGAGACGGTCTCACCCTCCTCGAGGTCCACCCCCCGGAACATCACCCCGTGTGCACCGAGGACGGCGAGAAACGCGGCTCCGGCGAGGGAGACCGCGCCGAGGACTGGCTCCACATCGGTCAGCCGCGACAGGACGAGCAGTACCAGGCCGACGATCGGCAGGTCGGTGATGAGCGGTGCCGCGGCGACGCGAACACCAGCACCGATGCCGTGATTCAAGGTCTCAGAGACGACCAGCGTCAACAGCGGCCCAGGGGACACACCACCGCTCAGACCGAACACGAGCCCCGCCACCAGGGCACCTGCCGCGGTCACTTCAGGCCCCGAGCGACTCGCCCTGCGCGCCTTCGCGGAGCGACGCGACGATCTGCAGCAAGCGCCGCTCGTTGGCCATGGCCGCGAACTGAAACAGGACCAGTGCCACCAGCAGAACGAAACACGACAGGAACACGATCGGGAGCAGTGCCGCCATCAGAGTGAGGGTCGGGGTGGCGAGCGTCTCGGACTCGATGCGCGACGCGACCTCCCACGGATTCACCAGCAGGGGGCTGCTGTAGAGGAGGAACCCGAACACGGCCACGATCCCCGCCAACATCACCCAGGCGACGATCGGCCATCGTCGGACCAACGTGGATCTCCTTTCGACGAATGCAAGGTCTGTTCCCTCGAGCGCCATCGTTTCCTCCAAGGGCCGCGAATCCCTGCACCCGCGACCGTCACGAGGTCGTCGCGGCCGCTGAACCGCACGGAATCTGGACTTCTCGCGCCTGTCAGAACGACTCGGCGGGCATCGATGCATACGGGAGCTGCCACACGAGGATGCACCCCACGACGATGATCAGTGCCAACACCAATGCGGTCTGCGCCACCAGCTCCACCGTACCCGACGGGCCGTCTCGCTTCATCAGGCCGGCCACACCGACCCACAAAAACAGCAAGGGCAACGCCATCAACGCCGGCGAGTAGCGCACCAGCCAGAGGCACAGCCACGGAAGCTCCTGAGGCGAAAAGCCGGCGCCGTGGATCAGAGAGTTGAACTGAAACGAGCTGAACTGCTGGCAGAACACCGCACTGACCAGAAGGCTCAGGCTCGAACCCACGAGACGCACCAACTGCGCACGCCTGCTCATCGACGGCCTCCTCCCTCGCCTCGTGGCCGCCATCGACGGTTCGGACAGCCGCGAACCGTGCCGGCATGACAGTCGTCCCGCCGGCCGTACTCACCGCCGTGGTCAACAACCGTCGTCACGAGAATTCATCAACTCCTCACACGATTGTAGCGATCCCGCGGCGCGTGCCCTCTCGCGGCTATACTCCAACGAGATTTCGAACCACGCCGCAGGAGGGCCCATGACGGAAACGAAGGCAGGCTCCATTTCCTGGATCGATCTCACCGTCGGCGATGCGGAGCGGGCCCGCCGATTCTACGAACGGGTCGTAGGGTGGGACGCATCACCGGTGGAGATGGGCGGATATGCCGACTACAGCATGATCCCGCCTTCCACTGACACGCCGGCCGCCGGAATCTGTCACGCGCGCGGAGTGAACGCCGATCTCCCCGCCCAGTGGCTCGTCTACATCACCGTAACCGACCTCGAAGCGGCCATCGCCAGCTGCCGAGAACTCGGCGGCGACGTACTGGCCGGACCGAGTGGTCTCGGCGAACATGGACGATTCTGCGTCATCCGAGATCCGGCCGGAGCCGTGGCCGCCCTGTTCGAGAACGAGTAACGGCGGCACACCTCAGCCGCTCGCCGGGGACTCGCGACGAGCTCAGGTGACATCGCTCCGTGCATCCGACAACAGGTCGAGCTTCGATTCAATGTCGTCCAGAATCGCGTCGATGACGAAGTACCGCCTCAGCTCCGGGTGGGTGCGCAGTTCGAACCTCGGGTCCAGGCCCTTGCTCAGCTCGATGACGGTGTCGTACAGGTCCGAGATCCGCCGTCGGTAGTGGAACCTCTCCCACACCAGGAAAAAGACCAACGTGACCAGCGCGACGATCACGACTCGTTCCATCAGGCTCACCTCATCTCGCCCGCATTCCTCGTCAAATTCCCGTCGGGGACGCCGAGAAACCACTCCTTGCGACGTTGTCTCGGCTCGACGGTGTACGTCTGGCACGGTACGTGCCGGGGAGCCTTCTGCCGTCACCGGCCGGACGTGGGGAAATTCCTGGCCAGGAGAGAGTCGGGGCGTATCTCGAGCGGCTCGCCGTCGGCCAGGATCGTCGGTCCCTCGGCGCGCAGCACCGCCGTCGTCCCGGCGGGAAGCGCGAGGTATGGAATCACCCGTGGCTCGATCCCCACGGCTACGTCGTAGAGCTGCATTCGCGCACAGGTCGAGGTGTCGGAGTGATCGTGCCCCGGATCATCACAGCTGAACATCCAGCCCGAGTGCGGGCCGTCGACCTCGAGCCGTCGCATTTCGAAGCCGTCGCTCTCGCCAAAGCACTGGCACACCCATGCATCGTCCAGCGACGACGGGAAATCGATCTCGTTCTGGCACCCGACGCTGGCGCACACACCCCGCTGGAGACGCCGGTGGATGAGACTGTGGTTGATCGAGTCGATCCACCAGACCGGCGTGTGGATATTGTCGGGTTCCTGAATCGACAGGGTGCCGTCAGAGGCCGCCTTCACCCTTGTCACCATCCAGCCGATTTGGACGGTCGAGTCATCCTCGAATCGCTCACCATCGGCAACCCGCCCTTCGAGCATCTGGACCAGGGAGCGCACGTCGTCGTCGGTCACGAGGTCGCCGTTGTAGGCGAGTCGGAACTCCGGGTGCCCGTGTTCCGAACATCTCGCAGTCTCGACCATGAGATCCGCCATGATGACCCTGTCACCTCCGAGGCGCACCTTAGCAAGGGGCCCCTTTCGATGTCGAGCGTCGCCGTTGGGTGGAGGACAGCGACTGCCTCACGTCTCCCGACCATTCTCGTGCGTTCGGTGCCGACCTATCCGTCGGCTCACGATGAGCCCGTAGGCAAGGCCGTTGACCGCAAGCAGGGCGAGGCAGAGCCCGACCTTCAGCTCTCGAGAAAGCGACTCGGGGTACACGATAGGTGCCACGTACCGATCGATGAAGCCGCCGCCGTAGCCGCCTCCGCCAGCCTGACCACGCAGCCAGTTCTCCAGGAATGTCAGGGGGCAGTGCCAACCACGGAGCTCGAGGAGCACCCCCCACGCCACCGCCGGGAGGTGGAACAACGCCACCCGCCACCATCTCATCACCGCGATCCACCCTGCGGCGACGAACAGGATGAACCCGAGGTGGAGCAGCACGACCGCGTTCGCGAGAAGCTGATACATCGACCCAGCTCGGCAGATCGACCGATCCGTCCCGTCAGTGGATCCTCTTCATGACGAGTTCTTCCAACACCGAGTACTCGGCATCGCCCGTGGCGATCTCGAACCGTCCGGCTGTTCCGGGGGAGAGTCCGAGGACATCGCCACCCCGGCCGCGAGAGCCAGCGCGATCGCGGTCGTGAAACACCTCATGTCAGCCTCCCTGCATTCCGGCGTCCTCACCGACCTCCACTGCTCGACAGTACGCGCTCTTCCCTCTGATCACGGCGGCGATCTCGCAGACGAACGACACCCCCTGTCCCCCCTCCAGTCTTCGGTAGGTGGCGGGATCGATCGCCAACTCGAAGCTGACTTGACGGTCGGGATACGTCTTGACGATCGACACCCAGTGTTCGTGGCGTTCGAACAGGCGGTGAAAGTCAGCGTCGATATCTTCCAGATACAAATGGTTGGACTCGTCGTAATCGGTACCGAAATACAGCCGCGTGACGTTGTCCCGGCGGTAGGTGCTGGCTACCCTCGCCGACGACACCGAAAGTTCGCTGTGCAGGACCTCGTCAGCAAACTCCCGGAGCAACTCCATCCTGTTCTCATCAGACGTGCCATCGAGCGATGCCTCGAAGGCGCGAATCCGCCGCAACAGTTCATCGTCGTCGATCGGAGAGGCGCCACACGCTGCGCTCACAACAACGACTGCCAACACCCCGTGCGCCACACGCCACCGTCCCAGGCGACCGCAGCGCACTCGCGGCCCCGTCACAGGTCCTTGGCCCAGCGGTGGATGGAGTCAGTGAAGCCCAGCCGCCGCCAAAACGCCTGTGACGTGTGGTTCGCCGCCGCCACGTTGA